>JAUQQB010000086.1 GCA_030550075.1 Chloroflexota bacterium
CCACGGCCCCTAAGGGCCGTGGGGAGGGGGATTCAGGGGGGTGGGGCTCTCGGCCTTCCCGATCCTATAGCCTCAAAACAAATCCGGATGGAGCAGTAGTAGGGCACGTAAGTGCCCGTTCTCTTTTTGTGCACGCCTATAACGAGCACTTCGCTTCGTGCCCGAGTACAAACAAGGAGTCCTTCCCGTTCGTAGTCGGGCACGTCCGTGCCCGTTCTCTGGGCTTATACAACTGGCCCCTATGGAGGGCCCCAGATGGGGCCTCTCGGTTATCAACCCTGGGGATGAGGAGTGGCTGGACAAAGGCTTCGTCGCCCGGTCGCCTTAAGCTCAAAGGGATTCGGAGAAGGAGAAAGGGAGAGAGCGCTATATAGACCTTCCGGGCTGGGCTTGGTCGCTGGAATCCTGGGCTCATAGCCAGGCGAAGCTTTCTTGACGATCCTTCTATCTCTTTATAAAATCCCCTCCGCTTTGTCAAGATGAAGGTTTCGTTTGTCACAATTTGTGCTGCGCGAGCCAATACTCTGAGTTTGAAGCAAGTTCTAGACAAAATCCAGAGGCTCAACATGATCCCACCCGAACATCTGGCTGGAGAAGCCCACGAGATTGAGGCTGTGCGTCTCTCGGGCGTCCGCTTAGAATCCCTGATCGCAAATGAGGCAATCTGCGAGGAGACAGCGGTCTCCCATTTAGCGGCCAACCGGATTCAGGCTCAACGCTCGGCGTTAGGGATCGCTCGTAGTGTGCAAATGGAACTCTGGCAAAGCGCGGTCGGTCTGGCCTTTCCCCGGGAGGCTGTGCTGAAGGAGAGCCATGCACGGGCTGTGCTCGCTCGAAACGTCCGAATGGAAGGGGGGCGGGCAGGTTTCATCCTGGCTTACAACGTGGAAGGGAAACCGGCGGGGATCCTCGCCTCCTGGAGCGGGTTGCTGATCGGATTGATCCTGGGCATGCTTTTAGGCTGGCAGATCCGGCGATTGCGACGCTGATCCTGCCCCCTCCTCTTCGTCCGGCAAAGCCGCGCGGAGAGACAGATCTTTACCATTCCATTTGTGGACACAAGGGGATGAGCTATAATGTGGCCGGAGCATGATGGCTATGAGAGCGATCACCCGTTATCGGATCACCGACCATGCGCGAGAGGAAATGATCCGCCGTCAGACTAAGGAGGAAGAGGTAGCCAGGGTTCTGGCGGCTCCAGAGCAGGTTGAAACAGTCTGTGAAGGCCGCGAAGTCTATTAGGCCAGGCTGCCATTCGGCAAACCGCCGAGGATCTATCTGCTTCGTGTATTTGTAGATGTGGATCGCATTCCCCCTGAGGTGGTAACAGTCTATCGCACCAGCAAGATAACGAAGTACTGGAGGGAAAGGGAATGAAAGTGATTTACGAGCGCGAGACGGACACACTTACGATTATTTTTTCTGAGGTGCCGGCGGCAGAAAGCGATGAGGACAAGCCGGGGGTGATTCTGGACTACGATGCTTCTGGCAATCTCGTTTCTCTGGAGATCCTTGATGCTTCGCCTCGTGTTGCCTTGCCGAATCGGATCGAATATCAGGTGATTCCGATGCCGGTGTAAGCTGTGGCTCAAGCGCAAGTCGAGATTGGAACATAAGTTGGGACAGGAAAGTCTTCGCTCCTTCCATAGTCCTTCAAGCCACAGCCCAGGATTGCCACCCCGAGGGCCTCGACCCGAGGGGCCACAGGAATCGGTTCTCCGACCTATGTGCTCCCTCTGGGACGGGTGGGCGATACAGCGTAAGGAGCAATCTTCACACCCGCCGCGCTTGCAAAGGAGATGCCCGTGCCCTTAGAGCGTTCCAGAACGGTGGGTAAAAGACAGCATCTACCCAAAATTCTAAGTAGCAAGAGGTGGAACGATGGCGGAGATCGTGTTAAACGCGAGGCCGCGGACGGTAAAGGGAAAGCAGGTGAAAGCCCTCCGCCGCCAGGGGTGGATCCCGGCGGTGCTTTACGGCCGGCATATCCAGCCGATCACCATTCAGGTTGAAGGCAAGGAGCTCCAGCAGGTCCTGGCGCAGGCTCGAGGTGGCACTCGCTTGATTACTCTCCATGTGGATGGCGAGACCCACTTGGCCCTGATCCGGGAGGTGCAGCGCGAGTCGATCCGTCGAGAGATCCTCCATGTCGATTTCCAGGCAGTGGAGATGACCGAGAAGATCCGTGTAGAGGTCCCCGTGGTTTTTGTGGGAGCTTCCCCCACGGTGGAGCGTGGGGAAGGCATCCTGGTGCATGGGCTCACCCACGTGGAGATCGAGTGTCTCCCGAAAGACCTGATCGAGGCCATCACGGTGAATCTTAACGTCCTGGACCGTGTGGATACGGCGATCTACGTGCGAGATCTACGGGTGCCTCCCGGGATCACCGTGGTGAGCAACCCCGATGAATTAATTGCCTTGGTGACGGCGCCGGCTGCGGAGGTTCTGGAGGAGGCAGCGCTGCCGGCCGAAATGCCAGAGGTGGAAGTCATCGGCCGTGGAAAGAAGGCGGAGGAAGAAGAAGAGGAAGAAGAGTGAAGGCACCTCTCTCGTTGCTTCCGCGGCATAGGGCAATGGAGGGGAGGATAAAGGACGAGGCCATGCGCTGAGGGGCTTCTGGGCGGTGATCGCACGATTGCAAACGCTTGCTGTGAATTCCATGAGGCTTCTGGTTGCGGGTTCTCATTGAAAGGGCCCCACGGGTGGATAGGCGTGAGGGGATGGATGGCGAAGCATTCCGTCCCCTCACGCCAGCTTTGACATCTCCAAAGGGCGCATTCGTTTTATTCCCCTCGCACGATCCGCCGGGCAATCCGGTTCTGTCGCTCGATCAGGTGCCCCTCATCCACCGTCCGCAATGCCCCATCCTGGATGATGACCTTCCCGTGGACCACCACGAGATCCGCTGGGCGGGGCTGACAGAACACCAGGGCGGCCATGGGATCGTGCAGGGCCCCCGCGTAATCCAGGCGATCCAGCCGCCAGGCGGCGAAATCCGCGGCTTTCCCGGGGGCCAGCTGCCCGATGTCGTCCCGCCCCAGGACCGCCGCGCCGCCCCGGGTGGCCAGCCAGAGGGCCTCCTCGGCCGTAAGGGCATCAGGCCGCTCGAGGGCAACCCGCTGGAGGAGCATCGCCTGTCGGGCCTCTGCCAGCATGTGGGAGGAATCGTTGCTGGCGCTGCCATCCACCCCCAGCCCCACTTTGACCCCGTGGTCCAGCATGGCGCGGATCGGCGCGACCCCGGAGGCCAGGCGCATGTTGGAGCTGGGACAGTGGGCCACTCCGGCGCCGACCCGGGCCAGGAGCGCGATCTCTTCCTGGTTGACATGCACCATGTGCGCGAACCACACATCAGGGCCCTCCCAACCCAGCTCCGCGGCGTAGGCCACTGGCCGTTTTCCGAAACGCGCCAGGCAGTATGCTTCTTCGTCTCGTGTCTCCGCCAGGTGGGTGTGCAGCATCACCCCGTAATGGCGGGCCATCGCCGCCGCTTCCCGCATCAGATCCGAAGTTACGGAGAAGGGGGAACATGGAGCCAGCGCCACGCGGCACATCGCATGGGGCCTGGGATCGTGATAAGCCTCAATGACCCGTTGCATATCCCTCAGGATTGCATCTTCCTCCTCGACAACTGAGTCCGGCGGGAGGCCACCCCGGGATTCTCCCAGGGACATGGCGCCGCGGGTGGCATGGAACCGGATCCCGATCTCCTGGGCGGCCCGGATCTCATCGTCGAGACGCGCGCCGTTCGGGAAGAGATACAGATGATCGCTCGTGGTCGTGCATCCGGAATGGAGAAGCTCCGCCATCCCCACCAGGGCGCTGATGTAAACTGCCTCAGCGTCCATGCGTGCCCAGATCGGATAGAGGGTCCGCAGCCAGTCAAAAAGTTTCGCGTTCTGGGCAATGGCCCGGGTGAGGGTTTGATAGAGATGATGATGGGTGTTGACCATGCCCGGGATCACCACCATCCCACGGGCGTCAATCACGAGGTCCGCTTCCGGGGGAAGGGTATGGGTGGGCCCTACCTGTTCGATGACGCCATTCCGGGCGAAGAGGCCGCCGTCCAGGATACGGCGTCGGGCGTCATCCATCGTCACCAGCAGTTCTGCATTGCGCACCAGCAATGTCGGCATCGGCCACCTCCCGGGTGAGGCGAATCACATGACCCAAGTTTTTCGCTTGCTTACAGATCATTCCAATCCGCGGGCGCCAGCCGTGGGGCTTCCGGTCAGCCGGAGAGCTTCCCACACCTCCAGTTTGCGGGTCGCCCGACGGATCACCTCATCTGTGAACTCGGTGGTGGTTGCCGACCCGCCCAGATCCGCGGTGGCGATCCCATCGTAGACGCTTTCAAAGACCGCCTCGTAAATGGCACGGCTGGCTCGCTGGGCGGCCTCATCCTCGATAAACGAGAGCAGTGCTGCCCCCGCCAGGATCATCGCCATCGGGTTGGCGATGTTTTTCCGGTAAAGGGTCGGGGCAGTGCCATGGGGGGCTTCTGCCATGACCACCTGGATCTGCATGCGGTCATCAAACGAGAGCAGCAGGGACTCGCTCCCCGCGATGGATCCGAACATCTGGAGGATCAGGTCGCTGAGCAGGTCACCATCGCGATTGAGGCACGGAATCACGAGTGGTTCCGCGGCGCGAGTGAACAGGAGGGCCAGGGTGGCGTCGATCAGCTGAGGCTCATAGCGCACGTCCGGATAGCGACGGGCTGCTGCATCCAGCTCCTCCTTGAACATCCCCTCGTAGATCCGGCTCACCGTCCACTTCGGCCCGCCGAAGACTTTGGCCCCGATACGCCGCGCATACCAGAAGGCGAACTCGGCCACCGCCCGGCAGGTCCCTCGGGTGATGCGGTCCAGTCGATAAGCAGCTTCCTCCAGTCCTTCCCCCTCCCGCCACTCCCGGGCGTTGTAGGCGTCCTCCACGGCCATGCGCACAACGGCCACCGGCCCCACGACGCCGCCAGTTGGGCGGACCCCCGGGATACGGCGGCCGACGCGGAGGATCACCTTCCCATCCATGTGCTCTCGAAGGAGGGCATTCGGGCTGCCCACGTCCGAGGGATCCTCCGGCGTGATGGTGGCTGCCTTCAGACCCAGGCCGGTCTCTCTCATGGCCTCCGCCGCCTCGATCACCACGCCGTTGTGGGTGCGCCGCCGGTTCTCCAGGCTCAGATCAAATCGGAGAAACCGCAGAGGAACGCGGGTGATCCCCGGGTCGAGCACCCGCAGCGCTTCCTCCAGCAGCTCCTGCCCCGTCTGATCGCCTTCCATCACCACGATGGTCCACGGACTCTGTTGATTCAACCCCATGGATGCGTTGCTCCTTTTATGAGGGTGATTCGATTTCCGGTATGGGGTCCGTCCATATCAAACGTCGACGAGAAATGGGAATGACTATGGAGAAGTGGAAAACTGCCCCTTGTAGCTGTCCCTACAACGATGATACAGGACATGATACCTGTTGTAGAGACAGGCTCCTGAATTCATCCGCCCCCCATAGCCGCTTCTGGGCTTGCCTAAAAGAGGCCCAGCGCTCAAGCGCCGGGCTGAATTTGCGAAAG
Source organism: Chloroflexota bacterium (assembly GCA_030550075.1). GTDB lineage: Bacteria > Chloroflexota > Anaerolineae > Thermoflexales > Thermoflexaceae > Thermoflexus. Next base: position 5,576 of record JAUQQB010000086.1, read on the forward strand.
CCCCCTTCGGGGGCCGGAAATCTGCTTTCTGTAAACCTACCCGAGACGCCCAGCGAATAGGCCCGGGGAGAGGGCAAAGGCGCAGACCGTGCACAGGCTAATTAGGGCTAGAACCCCAGCGAGAATTCCCATCCCGATCTTGAGCCTATTTCGCAGCGGGTCCGTCTCCGGTTCCCCCTCATCATGTGTCGTTGCGCCCGTATACGTCCAGGCATCCTCGACCCTGGAACGCCACCTCCACCTGATAGATCCCGGATCCCACCGGTGTGGCGACGATCGGACGCCCATCCCAGCGAACGTCAGGATCCTCCAGCGGACTGTAGATCCAGACCTGCCCCTCTGTCCACGGTTCCCGAAGGAACTCCCAGCGTCCGTTCCTTTCTCCCTCCTCCAGCCCGATAATCTCCCGTCCCGGTGGCAGGCGGAGGGTGGATCCGATCCACTGGAACCTGGGCCGGATCGGCCGCAGGGTCCAGAGGGCAGCGCCATGAGGGGGCAGGGCCACCGGAAGTAGACCCTCCAATCGTTGCGCCGTGCGGGACCAGAACTCAAATCCCCAAACGGTTTCCGGGAGACCCAGAGTCTGGAGAGGGATCCCCGCTTGCCATGGGCGATCCTCCGGATTCAGGAGGCCGATCCACACCACCGGCGCGTCACCGAGTTCTCCGCGCAGATAGAGGATGTGGGGGAACTCCCGTTCTAACAGATCCATGACCTCCGGCCGTTGTCCGGAGGGAGGGAGCATCGCGGACCATAGCGTTAGGCGATCCTCTTGCAGCCGAAACACCGGATCGCTGTCGATCACCATCCCGCCGCTCATTGCAACGGCGGTGATCATGAGCTGCGTTTCCTCTTCTGAAAGGAGCGTGTTCCTCGAACGCAGCAACAGGCAATCGGGATCGTTCCACCACCAGCGGCGATGCATCCAGGCGCGGGTGAGGGTGTTGCGGACGGCGTTGCGGAGGGCGGGGAGGCTGCGCTCGCGGCGAAACGGGAAGCTCAGGCCGAACATGCGAGGCGTCCAGTGGGGCGCGACATCCGGGCCGATTCGCATGCCATCGACCCAACCGATGGCCGGGCCCAGGGGACACCCGCATCCCAGCAGGAACGCCTCTTCTCCCGCCGCCTCGCGAATGGCCTGGAGGCCCCGCCGGAGGGCCTGCGCCCGCGTGGCTTTGGGATCGTACCGGCGCCCGGGAAGGGCGGCTGCGTAAAGGAAATCCAGCTTGAGATAGGGAAACCCCCAGCGGTGAACTGCCGTATAAATCAGCTCCCGGAGCCATTCCTCCACGCCCGGGTGCGTGGGATCCAGGGCTCGAAGCCAGCGATACCAGTTGAAGCCGGCGGAGACCGGTCGTCCGCGGGCATCGCGCAATAACCAGCCGGGATGCTCCTGAGCGACCCGGGCTTCCGGCCAGACCAGGAAGGGAGCCAGCCACAGGCCGGGGGTGAAACCGGCCTCCCGGATCGCCTGGGCCAGCGGAGCCACCCCGTCCGGGAAGCGGGGGCTGAACTGCATCCAGTCCCCGACTGCCGCCTGGAACCCATCATCGATCTGGACCAGATCAATGGGAAGCTGATCCCGTCGTACGGTTAACGCCTTCAGGTTGGACCGGATATCATCGGCCTGCACGCTGGTGTAATAAAAATACCACGAGCACCAGCCGGAAGGAGCCCGATCTCGCACCCGGGGGCGCATCGCGCGGGCGACGGCCTCCGCGTAAGGCCCGAAAGGATCTGGATCGGTTACGTTCCGCCATTCCACCCAGATCCACTCTGAGGCGATCTCCTCTTCGGGGTCGATAGGGATCCCATCCAGTTCGGCGTAAACACGAAGCTGTGGGGTCTCCCGCAGGTCTAGTTCGATCTTGACGAACTGATCGGCGGTGGTGACCTGGCCGAGGATCAGCACGCGTTCCCCAATGATCAAGGCAGCGACCAGGTCGCTCCGGTGGATCCCTCGAAGGCTGGGTGGGGTGGCGACATCGAAGGTCATGGGCGCACCCAGAGGTCCCCACAGGGTACCGAAGTCGGAAGCGATAGCTGGGGTGGTTCCGGCGAAGCTCCATGAGTGGAATCCGTTTTGATAAAATCGCCAGTAGACGGGAGGAATGGCGGCTTCCACCGGGCCGCTCAGAATCGCTATGCGACGCAGGGCTGTCGGAGAGCCTGCCCGGTGGCGCACCCGTAATCGGATGCATGCGGCCTCCCGGTAGTGACGCAGGATCCGAACCGCTTCCCATCCCTCCGCCCGGAAAATTTCTTGGCGTTCCTGAAAAGGTCCATGGAGATCCTGTCCGATGGCGGAGGACTCCTCCACCAGACGCCAGGACGCGGGCGGCCATACGAAGCCATTGATCGCTTCCAGGGCGATCTGCACCGACCAGCGGATACCGGAAGGGTCTGTGAAGGTAAGCATCGGGTTGCTTCGCCCCATTCGGATTTGGATCCTTGGGGTAATGCTTTTGATCCCCCCTCCCCACGGCCCTTGGGGCCGTGGGGAGGGGGGATCCAGGGGGGTGGGGCCGCTGGCCTTATCCCTCAAAAACAAATCTGGACGGAGCACGAGGCGGCTTGACCGCCATTATTTTTCGCATATAATATCAGTATATGATGATACAATGATATATGGAGCGCGCGATGTTGAGCACGGCCACCCCCAAGATCAGTGAGTTACGAGCCAAACTCTTTCGCGGCTTCGCCGACCCGTCACGCCTTGCGATCCTGGAGGCATTGCGAGGCGGGGCGCTCACCGTAAGCGAGATCGTGGAAGCCACCGGTTTGACCCAGTCAAACGTCTCCAATCACCTGAGCTGCTTACGTGATTGCGGGCTTGTGACAGCAACCCGGCAAGGGCGATTCGTTTACTACGCCTTGAGCGACCCTCGCATAGAACAGTTGCTTCGCCTCGTCGATGAGCTGCTTGCTGACGTGGCGAAAGGCGTTTACGAATGTACATACTATATCGTAAAGGAAGAGTCCAAACATGGCCAAGACACAAATTCTTGAAGTTCCCATTAAAGGCATGGACTGCGCTGAATGCGCGCGGCACGTTCAACACGCGATTGCACAGCTGCCAGGCGTTGAGTCGGTCGATGTCCTCCTATCCTCCGGGAAAGCCGTCATCCGGATGGACCCCACGCGCATCGATGTGCGGGCCATCCGCCAGGCTGTCGAGCGCGCAGGCTATTCGGTCCTCGATCCCGTTGCGCGACAGGCTGCTCCCATGGGCAGCTTCCCCCGCCGGATGAGGGTGTTGCTGGCCATCGTGTTCGGCGCGATCCTGGGCCTTGTGGCTGCAGGGGAATGGCTGGGCCTGTTCGAGAAGCTGAACGATCTCCTTCCCTTCCCCATCGGCATAGCCATCGTCATCGCCGGCGGCTTCCCGGTCTTTCGCAATGTGGTGCGCGCCGCCCTTCAAGGGCGGATCCTCTCCCACACACTGATGACGGTCGGGGCGATCGCAGCCCTCTCGGTGGGCGAGTGGTCCGCAGCGGCGATC
>JAUQQB010000087.1 GCA_030550075.1 Chloroflexota bacterium
ACTACTGCTCCCTCCAGATTTGATTTTTGGTTTTGGTCCCCTGGGGAATCTCTTTTATCCCCCCTCCCCACGGCCCTTTGGGCCGTGGGGAGGGGGGATAAAGGGGGGTGGGGCCATTGGCCCACATCATCTCATATCCTCAAAACAAATCTGGACGAAGCAGTAGTAGGGCACGGAGCGAAGCGGAGCGCCCATGATCAGCGTTCCCAAATTCGGGGGGTGGATCAGGGGCCCGGAGACCCCGATCCAAACCCCGAAACGCTATGAACGCCACCCGTTCCATCCGCTTTCTCAGGGGGTGAAGCGTGGTTCAGCGCCGTCCGATCCTCTCGCCTGCGATCGGCCTGCTTTTCCTGCTCCCGGCCCTCGGGTTCGTCCTGGTCTTCCTGGTTTTCCCTTCCCTCTGGGTTCTTCAGATCAGCCTGACTAACCAGACCCTGACGGGAGAGGCCGCCCTCCGGCCCCAGTTCGTTGGCCTGGCGAATTTCCAGGCGCTGTTCGATTTTGAAAACTGGATGATCCGGGGCTATTTCGGCAATGCCCTGCGCAATGCGGTCTTCTTTGTGATCGGCTCCGCCCTTATCGGCCAGGCCGGCCTGGGGCTGGCCATCGCCTGGGCCTTCCACCGCCGCCGGGGACTGTTGCGGGAGGTCCTTTACACCCTGGTCATCCTCGCCTGGATCATCCCGGATGTGGTGGTGGCTTTCATGTGGGTGGCCTATCTGGATCGGGATCAGGGGACCCTGAATGCCATCCTCTCGACCCTTCGGCTGGGTCGGGTCGACTGGTTGATCGACCATCCCCTTCTTTCGATCATCATTTTTAACACATGGCGGGGAACGGCCTTCTCGATGCTTCTGTTCTCCTCTGCCCTGGCCACCTTGCCGCCTTCGTATCTGGAGGCGGCCGCGGTGGCCGGGGCGAGCGCCTGGCAGGCTTTCCGGGATATCATCCTGCCCTCGATCCGGAGCCACATCATCACTGACCTCGTCCTGATCACCCTGTGGACGTTCAACACCTTCACGCCCTATCTGATCACCGGCGGTGGGCCCACGTTCCGCTCCGAGGTGGTCTCGATCTACACGTTCCGGATTGCGTTCCAGCACTTCGAGTTCGGCCGTGGGGCCGCTGTGGCCGTGGTGATGATGGTCATCAACCTGATCCTGGCCCTGATCTATCTGAGCACCCTGCGCCGGGAGGCCGTCGCCCGATGAGCGCGTTCCGGATGATCCTATCCCGTCTGGCTTTCTCGATCTTCACCACCCTCTGCGGGGCCTTCTTCGCCCTGCCCATGCTCTGGTTGTTGCTGGCCCCTTTCAACGCCCGGGGGACCCTCGCGGTGGAAATCCCGCGCCCCTTCACCCTGGAGAATTTCGAGAGGGTCTTCGCGAACACCTTCGCGATGCGGGCCTTGCTCAACAGCCTCATCCTGGCTGGGGGGACGATGATTACGGTCACCCTGGTGGCCACGCTGGCAGCCTATGCCCTCTCCCGGGCCGAGGTGCCTTATTACGATCTCCTCACCTACGGCCTGATCCTGTTCTCTTCGGTGGTCACCGGGACCGCGGCGATGGTCCCGATTTTCCTCCTGGCCAACGCCCTGGGGCTGGTGGACACCTACCTGGGGGTGATCATGGTCTTCACCGGGGGATTGCTGCCCACGGCCATTTTCATCCTCCGGGATTTCGTGGAGGGCCTTCCGCGATCGTATGAAGAGTCCGCGATGGTGAGCGGGGCGTCGCCCTGGCAGATGGTGCGGGATGTGGTGATGCCGCTGCTGCGGCCGGGGATGATGGTGGTGGGGATCTGGACCTTCGTCCAGGTCTGGGGGGCATTCCTCGTCCCCTTTGTGCTGTTGCGCACTCCGGAGCGCATGCCTGCCGCCATCGCTATCTATTCCTTTTACACCGAGGCGGGCACGCCCATTTTAACCCTTACTTCGGCTTACGCGCTGCTCTATGCGATCCCTGTGCTGGCCCTGTATCTTTTTGTGAACGCACGGTATGGCTTTCGGTTTTTCGGGGGAATCAAGCGCTAACGCCACCCCTGCGGGAGGGCACTTGCTCGATGGCGCGCATCCGCCTGGAAGAATTGCGGAAGACGTTCGGCCCGGTGGTGGCCGTGGACGATCTGACATTGTCGATCGAGGACGGGGAGTTCTTCGCCCTGCTGGGGCCTTCCGGCTGCGGGAAGACCACCACGCTACGCCTGGTGGCTGGCCTGGAGCGCCCCACCCACGGGCGGATTTTCATCGGGGAACGGGAGGTGACGGATCTGCCGCCTCAGGCCCGGGATGTAGCGATGGTCTTCCAGGATTACGCGCTCTACCCTCACATGACCGTGATGGAAAACATCGGCTACCCGCTCCGGGTGCGCCGGTATCCGCGGGCTGAGATCGAACGACGGGTTCGGGAAGTGGCGGAGGTGCTCCAGATCGCGGATCTGCTGGACCGGCGGCCCGGGCAGCTCTCGGGCGGGCAGCAGCAGCGGGCCGCCGTCGCCCGCGCCCTGGTGTATCAGCCCCAGGCGTTCCTCTTCGATGAGCCGCTGAGCAACCTCGACGCCAAGCTGCGCCTGGAGGCGCGGAGCTTCCTCAAGCATCTCCAGAAGTCGCTGGGCATCACCACGATCTATGTGACCCACGACCAGGCCGAGGCCATGGCCCTGGCCGACCGCATCGGGGTGATGGATCGGGGGCGGCTGCTCCAGGTGGGAACCCCACTGGAGATCTACCGGCGGCCTCGCAATACCTTCGTGGCCACTTTCATTGGAAGCCCACCGATGAACCTGATCCGTTGCCGCTTCCACTCGGCGGAAGCGGTTCTGGCCCTGGAGGATGGGCAGGCGATCGCCCTGGGGGAACGGGGGGAGGCGCTGCGCCGGGCCTTTCGCGATGGCGAGCCGCTCTGGCTGGGTGTCCGCCCGGAACACCTCTCCCTGGCCGAGGGACCCGGGCCGACCCATCTCTCGGCCCGGGTTTACGCCGTCGAGCCCCTCGGGGTCGAGACCCTGGTGACCGTGCAGATCGACAATGAGCGGATCGCCCTGCGCCTATCTATGGATGAGCCCCCGGTCCTCCGGGAGCAGGTGTGGGTGCGGGTGCCCATGGAGCGGGCGCTCTTTTTCCGGGAAAACGGCGAGCTGGCATTGTAAAGTAGGACAACTGCTTGCAGTTGTCCTACTTTGAGGAGAACACTTTCATGCGCACACTGCTTCACTGGGAAGGACGGTTCACCCCGGCCGACAAGGCGGCCTCCGACTACGTCCTCCTCCCCTTCGAGGTCCCTCCCGGCATCGCCCGCCTGGAGGTCCGTTACGCCTTCGAGGGGCAGGGGCGGCCGGACAGCCTTAGTGTGATCGACCTGGGGCTGTTCGATCCCCGAGGAGCCGATTTCCTTCGGGCCGAAGGGTTCCGCGGATGGAGCGGAAGCGCCCGGGCGGAAGCGATCCTCACGCCCCGATCCGCCACCCCCGGCTACCTGCCCGGCCCGATCCTCCCGGGCCGCTGGCACGTGATCCTGGGCCTCTACCGGATCGCGCCCCAGGGCTGCTCCTGCACGGTGACCGTGCAGGGCTCCGAGGAGGAAGGGACGTTGCCCCATCCCCCGCCCCCGGAAACCCGCGGTTGGATGGAACGGTCCGACGGCGGGGAGGCCCGATGGTGGCGAGGGGATCTGCAGAGCCACAGCCATCACAGCGATGCACCCGGATCCCTCGAGGATCTGGTCGCCGCGGCCCGGGGACGGGGCCTGGATTTCCTGGCCGTGACCGAGCATAATACCGTGAGCCATTTCCCCTATCTGCAGGCCTGGAGCGGCCCGGATCTCCTCCTGATTCCGGGGGAGGAGGTGACCACGTATTACGGGCACATGAACGCCTGGGGGCTCTCCCGCTGGCTGGATTTCCGGTGCCGGACAGCGGAGCAGCTCCGGGCCGTGATCGACGCCGCCCACGCGATGGGCGCGCTGGTCTCGATCAACCACCCCAAAACCGACGGGCCGCCATGGGAATACCCCCCGGACCTCCCGGTGGATGCCGTGGAAGCGTGGCAGGGGCCATGGCCCCTGCGGAACCATGAATCGCTGGTCTTCTGGGATCGGCTGCTGCAGGCCGGACGTCGTGTGACCGCCGTCGGCGGAAGCGACAAGCATCAGGACCGGCCCGGCGAGGGCACGCCCTTCTATCAGGTCGGCCATCCGACCACATGGGTCTACGCCGAGGCGCGGACGATCCCGGCGATCCTCTCGGCGATCCGCTCCGGCCGGGTCGTGATCACCGCCGATGTGGATGCGCCATGGATCGAGCTGACGGCGGAACGGGGGGATCAGCGCTGGATGGTGGGCGATGAGGCGCCGCCCGGCCCGATTCGGGTCCGATGCGTGGTGCGGGAGGGGAAGGGCCTGCATCTGCGGCTGCTCACCCGGCTGGGGGAGCTGGCGTTCGTCCCCATGGATCGCTCCCCTTTCGAGTGGGTAGCGGAGCTCGATCTGACGGCGCATGGCTACATCCGGGCGGAGCTCCGGGGCGTGCGCCATTTCGCGGAGGAGACCCCGGACGACCTGCCGATGGTGGCGATGACCAATCCGATCTATCTTTCCCGGTAAGGCTCACGAGGGTCGGAGGGCGCGCCTTCGGCGCGCCCGTCAGCTCCTCTATCCCTACGCGACGGAGGTGGAGAAGAAGGTGGGCGGGCGGCTTTGCCGCCCGCCCACCTTGATTCCAGCCTGTAGCGAATCCATTCTCTTAAACCGGAGGCATGGATGGATCTGGAAGCCTTCATCGTCACCCACACCCACTGGGATCGGGAGTGGTATCGCCCATTCCAGGCTTTCCGCTACCGCCTGGTGGACCTCGTGGAGCAGGTCCTGGAGACCATCGAGCGCGACCCGGCCTTCGCCGGGTTCCTGCTGGACGGCCAGTCTGTGATCCTCGAAGATGTGCTGGCGATCCGACCGGATCTGGAGCCCCGGATCCGACGGGCGGTGGAGGCGGGGCGGCTGTGGATCGGCCCCTGGTATATTCTGCCCGATGAGTTCCTGGTAAGCGGCGAGGCGCTCCTCCGCAACCTCATGATCGGGATCCGGATCGCCCGCCGGTTCGGGGGCTGGATGTCCATCGGGTACACGCCGGATCCCTTCGGTCACGTCGGACAGCTGCCGCAGATCCTGAGGGGGTTCGGGATTGAGACGGCGGTCTTCCAGCGCGGCCTCGATGACCAGCCGACGCTGCTCGAATGGGAGGCGCCGGACGGCACGCGGGTGCTCACGGTGTATCTGCGGGACGGCTATGGGAACCTCGCCTGGATCCCCGAGGATGCTGAAGCGCTGGCCGTTTACCTGAAGGCTCAGGCCCTCTCCCTGGCGCCCCACACGCCGGTCCCCGTGGTGCTGTTGATGAACGGGACCGACCACCTGTTCCCCCATCCGCAGCTCACGCGGTGGCTTCAGGCCGCTCAGGCTCATCTCCCGGACCTGCGCCTGCGCCATGCTTCCCTGGAAGACTATGTCCGGGCCGTGCGGTCGGCCCTGGGCGAAAACCGGAGGGACCTGCCGGTGGTTCGCGGGGAATTGCGCTCCGGCAAGCGCCATCCGGTTCTGCCCGGCGTTCTTTCCACCCGGATGTGGATCAAACAGCGCAACGCGACGGTGCAGGTCTGGCTGGAGCGGTATGCGGAGCCGTTGCTGGCCTTCGCTTACGGCATCTGCGGCCTGGACCGACGCCCCTTTCTCCTCGAGGCCTGGCGGCTACTCCTCCAGAACCATTTCCACGACTCGATCTGCGGAACCGGCGTGGACGAAGCCCATGAAGACATGAAGCCGCGCTTCGACCACGCCGAGCAGATCGCCCGGCTGGTGAGCCGGGAGGCAATGGAGCGCCTCCTGCGGCCGAAGGCGGCGGATGGGCCTTCCGGGTGGCTGGCATCGGACCCCGCCTCGCTGGAACAGACCCTGCTGGTTTACGCGCCGATCCCAGGGCCGAACCGGGATCCGATCGAAGCGGCGCTCCCGGCGCTTCCCCCCGGACTGACCTACCGCCTGCTGGATGAGGAGGGACGGGAGATCCCATTGTTCGAAATCGAGCCGGGAACCGGCAATCGGGAGCAGTGGAAGGTGCACCCGGAGGAGTGGCCTCTGTTCCTCAACCGGATGCTGTGGATTCATGTCGGTCGATACGCCGCGAAACGGGTATGGGTGGATCTGGAGGGGCAGCGGATCTGGGCGGAATGGGCGGACGCCTCCGCCGATATGGATCACCGGATGATCTCTGCCATCTTCCAGGTGGGTCGCCGGCTGCAGGAGCTGCGGCCAGCGATCTCCACGCCGTGGACGGTGTCGGCGGTGATGGGAGGGGCCTCCCGATGGGTGTTTCAGGCCCCGGAGATCTCCGGCGTGGGCTTCCGATCCTACCGGCTTCAGATCCTCCCCGGGGAACCGCGGCGGATCCAGCGGCGGGCGCTGGAGGAACCCGTTGTAGCGAACGAGTTCTTCCGGTTATGGGCGGATCCTCGGGATGGGACGTTCCATCTGGAGGATCGGCGGACCGGTCGGCGCTGGTCCGGCCTGAACCGGCTGGAGGACGAGGGCGATGCGGGAGATGTGTATAACTACGAGCCTCTCCGGGAGGATCGACGGATCGATCGACCGGCGGAGCCGCCGCGGGTGCAAGCCTGGGAGGAGGGGCCGCGAGGTCAATGTCTGGAGGTAACTCTGCGCTATGAAATCCCTGCCGGGCTGCGCCCGGATCGCCGTGGGCGCGCTGCGGAAACCGTCTCCCTACCGATCACCATGCGAGCCTGGCTCCAGCCGGGGGTTCCCCGCGTCGACATCGAGACCACCGTGGAGAACCTGGCGACCGATCATCGTTTGCGAGTGGTTTTCCCTACCGGGATCCGGGCGGAAACCTGGGTGACGGAGGGTGCCTTCGATCTCGTCACCCGCCCGGTGGATCTCTCGAGCGTTCCGGACGAGACGTGGGCGGAGCAGCCGGCCCCTACCCATCCGCAGCAGGGCTTCGCCTTTGTCGAGGCGGAGAGTGGCGGCTTCCTGGTGGCCAATCATGGCCTCCCTGAGATCGAGGCCCGCCGGGATTTGGACGGGAACGTAGAGCTCGTCCTGACGTTACTGCGGTGTGTGGGCTGGCTGTCGCGGGATGATCTGCGGGCCCGGCGCGGGCATGCGGGGCCGCCGCTGCCCACGCCATCGGCCCAGATGATCGGGCGGTGGACGTTCCGCTACAGCCTGATCCCCTTCGCGGAGCGCTGGGAGGCGATCCGGGAGGCCTATCGCTTCCTGGCGCCGCCGCTGGCGGTCGCCGGGTCGGGGGAGCTGATGGAGCGGCCCTTTATCGAGGTGGAGCCCGCCGCCTTTGTGCTGACGGCGGTTAAGGCTCCCGAGGAAGGGAAAGGGTGGGTGGTGCGCGGCTATAACGCCTCCGGGCAGCCGATTGAGGTTCGCCTGACGTTCTGGCGGCCGATCCGGGAAGCCTGGCGGGCGGACCTGATGGAAGCGCCCCGGGAGCCCCTCTCACCGGCGGGCTCCCAGCTGGTGGTCCCGGTCCGACCGAAGGAGATCCTCACCGTACGGCTGGCCCTGGGGTAAGCGGGGTAGGACAACTGCGAGCAGTTGTCCTACAAAGAGAATGTCCCGGAGCAATTACCGTGAAGGCACGTGGCAATTCTGAAGCGTGCTGATTGACGACAGAAGCGACGATCTGTGCTTTGCGGGCGGGTGATAACCCTGCCAAGCGTATTAATACGATTCCATGTGTGTGGAGGCGCTGACGAAAGATCATCTCTCCAAAATCCTTGTCGGCGGTTAGCAATAAGGCGGCCTCTCGACTTGCCAGGGCAAGGACAATGTCATCGGAAATTCCCGGCTCCATTTCCGCAACATACCATACAAGATGACCGTCTTGCCGAAGGCGTTCAACAATTTGACGATCAATGCTTTCATCCGCTACGAAATTCATGCCCTGTCTCAGGTACAGGATAGATCACATCAGCCCGCAAAACCTCCTTGGCGAATGCGATGGCAGCCAATACCGCTTCACGCGTCAATCGAGGGTGGGCCTCGAGAATCTGCTCGATGGTTTCACCAGCGGCCAGTTTTTCCAAAATCAACTCAACGGTAATGCGTGTGCCTGCGATAACAGGCTTTCCCATCATCACCTTCGGATCCGATACGATCCATTGCTTGCTCATGATTCCCCCTTTGCCAAAGCAACGATCCTTAGCCCTGTCCAGCGCCACATTGAGAAAGGACAACTTAGGCCCCTGAAGGTCGCTCGCCCTGCCTCCCTACCCGGCATCCGGCCAGCTTGCCGGCAAGGCGCAAACGCTATAGCCATTTATATTTTATACATTTTATACATGGCGGTGGGCAAAGCGTAACCCCCTCAACCATGCTCAGAGCTTTCCAGTTTTTAAGAAATCGCGCCAACATTTTGTTGCTGGGATTTTTGGAAGAAATCGGACCACCCTTAGCAGCCCTATCCCTCCACTCGAGAGCGACCAGTGTTTCTGAAGCCCAGCTTTCCCTCTTTCGCTGCCCCCCTTTCTGTTCGTGACAGACATCACACCAATTCGCTGATAAAAATTACTACAATCAGGATTGTCATTTTTTTAAGGTGGAAGCTGAAGCGAAAGTGCTCCTTTCTATCCTCCCAAAAGACAGTCGGGCGCGGATTGTATCGAAGCCCTCTGTCGCTCCCATTATGCTCCATCGCTGCCGGAAGCCGGCCCGTCACCTCAATTCTTGGGGGCAAGTCTATGCGGGTCTACGCGCGGCAGCCGGTAAACCTGACTCAGGTTCGAATCCCGCGAGGCCAGGTGTTTCTTATCCCGGACCGCTGCAAGGGCTGCCAGATGTGCGTGGAGTTCTGCCCTCAACAGGTTCTCCGCATGTCCACCGCGATGAACGCGCGAGGCTATCACTATCCGGAGATCGCGCCCGGGAAGGAGAACG
>JAUQQB010000088.1 GCA_030550075.1 Chloroflexota bacterium
GAACTGCGTAAGTCCTACACTGGACAAAGCAAGCGCTCCATCTCTCAGTCTAAGACAGGGGTGGAAAGCCTGCAACGATCCGGCGCGTTCACGAATGGGCAGGGCCGCTGTCAAATCCCCTGCCAACCTTGTCCGGAGTTCGGCGAGTCATGATATCTTTGAAAGTGAGCTTATGCCATGTGCAACTTCCCTGGGGTTTGGGGGCTGGGGCGCCGCCAGAGACGGCGCCCTAGCCCCCAAAGGATATTTTCTTCCCCCTCTCCGGGGGCCTCTGGGCCCCGGAGAGGAGCCTTGCGTTTCCCTCCCTCCAGGGACCCCTGCATTAGATCCATGGATGAAGTTGCACATGGCATGAGGTTGTTTTCGGATCGAAGCAACAGGGTTTGAGGGTGGGAAGATGATCGTGGATCATCCCCTTTCCCTGAAGGAGAGATCTCTTTTTGTAATTGTGAAGCGGCGCGGGAAGAGGAGCAGGGTTTAGCAGGAGCGGGCCGTGAAGCTTCCTGCTCTGTTGCTCTCAAATCCCGGGTTTCCAACAGAACAGCGAGCCCCTGATCGATGGAGCGCTCAGGATCACGGGGAGATGGGGGAGGGAAATGATTGAAAGAGGGAAAGTTTATTCGGCATGGGAATCCGTCGTTCGATCTATGCGCTACTGGCTGACCCCCGGGCTGGGGGTCAAGCGATGGCTGATCCTGCTGCTAATAGGGGTCACGGAGCTGGCCCTGGCGCTGGCTTATGTGCTGGTCACCATTTACCGGGAGCAACCGCTGCCGCCGATCTTTTATTACCTGACCCTGCAGTTCATCCCCCGTCTGGGTCGGGCGGCGTTCTTTGGGCTCCTGGGTATCGCCACCACCGGGTTCGCCCTGCTGCAGTTGAATCGCACACTGCTTTCCCCCTTTGTGCAACCCGGGCGGGATGTGGCGGAGATCCTGCACCGCCATCGGCAGCGAGAGCGCGGGCCGCGCATCGTCGTCATCGGAGGCGGCACGGGCCAGTCGACGCTGCTGCGCGGATTAAAAGGAATGAGCGCCCGGCTGACGGCGGTCGTCACGGTTGCTGATGACGGAGGTAGCTCCGGCCGCCTGCGGCGTGAGATGGGGCTGTTGCCGCCCGGGGATTTCCGCAATTGCCTGGCTGCCCTGGCCGAGGCGGAGCCCCTGATGACCGCCCTCTTCCAGTATCGGTTCGGACGGGGGACCGGTCTCAATGGCCACGCATTTGGGAATCTTTTCATCGCCGCCATGGCCGAGATCACGGGCAGCTTCGAGCAGGCGGTGACAGAATCCAGCCGCGTCCTGGCCGTCCGCGGTCGGGTGTTGCCATGTACCGTGGAGCATGTCGTGCTGGCCGCCGAGATCCGGGACGCCGAGGGGCGGATCCACCGGGTCGATGGGGAATCGGCGATCCCGGAGGTCCGGGGCCGCATTGAACGAGTGTGGCTGATCCCCGAGCATGCTCGCGCCTACCCGGAGACCATCCGGGCGATCCTGGAGGCCGACTTGATCGTCCTGGGCCCGGGAAGTCTTTACACCAGCGTGCTCCCCAATTTGCTGGTGGAAGGGATCGTCCCGGCGATCCGGGCCAGCCGGGCCCTGAAAGTGTATGTGTGCAACGTGGCCACCCAGATCGGGGAGACCGAAGGCTATGGCGTAGCGGAGCATGTGCAGGCCATCGAACGCCATGCAGGGCCTGGCCTGTTCAACCTCGTGCTGGTGAACAGCCGCACCGATGTTCTGTGGAAAGAGGTCCCGGAGGAGGTCGGGGAGCTGGTGCGCTGGGATGGGCAGCCGATCCCGCCCTATACGGTGGTGGCGATGGATGTGATCGACGAGCGAACGCCCTGGCGCCACGACCCGGAGAAGCTCGCTCGGGCGCTGATGATGCTCTATGAACGGTATCGCCGGTGAAAGGATCAACCCCACCGTTCTCTTGAGGGTTTGGAGAATAAGGCGTTGCTAAAGGGAGGAAGTAGAAGGAGCACCTTAGCAGGTTCGCTTCCCAATGGTCGTGGAAATGGGAAGCTTTCCTCTTGCAATGGAAAAAGCCATAAGGAGGGTTAAGGGTTATCTTTCGGGGGCGGAGAAAGATGAAACGCGGCATCTGCTGTCTGGTACTGGCACTGAGCATCGGGCTGGTAGCCTGCACCTCGAAATCGGGGGGCACCGGGCCCTTAACGTATGAGGGGCCCTATCGGGTGGAGCTGGGGGTGGGTCAGGCATTGCCCGGGACAGAGGTCCGGTATCTTGGGGTAGGACCTCAAGGAGCTCGTGTCCGCATAGACGGGCAGGAAGTGATTCGACTGGCCGGCGACTCTATCGAAGCAGAAACCCGTCCTCACCCCACGCTGAGCTTGCGTTATACCCTTCGAGTCTACGCTTACGATGAACGAGCCCTCCATGCCATTGGGACGCTGCGAGCAGAGCTTCAGGAAGCCCAGCCTCGGTCGGCTCCGCTCCCTCCCGAGGCTGTAGCCCGGTTCACCGCGCCGGTCAACTATCGCGTTCCTAAAGGGGGAGTGATCCCCGGCACCACCATTGTTTTCTTGGGGAAGGAGGAGGGGCGAGCCCGTCTGGGAGGCCTCTCTGGATATCCATATCGCAACGTAGGGGATTCGATCCTCTGGACCGGTCAGATCCATCCTCTGGTTTACCTTAACGCCACCTTCCGAGTCTTGCTCATCGAAGACGCCTGGCTGACGGTAGTGGGGACCGCCGAAGTATGGCTTCCGGGGCTTTAAGGGGAGGCCTCTTTCCCATAACCCTTGGATGGACTTTAAGAGAGAGGTCCGCTTTACTTCAGAAAGCGCTTTTACCGGATCCATCCCAGAGGGTTGCACAGGCATTAACTCTGTGATCGAGGGCCGGCGGAGGGAAACGCCAGAGCGAGCTGCGTCCTTCAGGAGGTAGCCATGGTTCAAGCCTATGTGTTCATTCAGGCCGCAATGGGCAAGCCCAGCGCGGTCGCCGAAGCGCTGCGCAAGCTCCCTGAAGTCAAGTCGGCGGTGGTGGTCACTGGCCCCTACGACGTGATCACGCTGGTGGAAGCCACGGATCTGCAGGCGCTGGGCCGTGTGATCACCGAGAAGATCCAGACGATCGACGGAGTGGAGCGCACCCTCACTTCCCTGGTCACCGGGATCTAAACGCCGCCCCGTTCGAACAGGCGATCGATGGCCTCCGCCAGTTCGGCCAGGTTCTGAACCTGGTGGACCGCAGCGCAGAGGGGGACGTAGAGAAGCATATCGCTGTCGCCGGTGCCCCAGAGCGGATGGGGCTCTGGGTTAAACCAGATCACGCGTTTCGCCCGGCGCCGGATGGCCTCGAAGCAGTCCAGCCGCGGGTCGTTATAGTTGTTCCGCCCATCCCCCACCACGATCACCGTGGTGCGCCGATCGACGGCATCCATGTAATCCCGGCAGAAAGTGGCCAGGCTGTTCCCCAGATTCGTGTTGTAATACCCCGGTGGGTTCTCCAGCAGCACCCGATGCACGGCTTCCTCGGGCCGGTGCTCGGCGAAGATAGGGGTGATCTCCGCCAAATCATCAATGTAAATGAAGCTGCGGGTGCGGCTGATCTGATCCTGGAGCAGGTAAATCAGGTGAAGGAAGAACTCGGAGCAGTGGCGCACGGAGGTGCTGAGATCGCACAGGACCACGAGGCGGGGCTTGAGGTGGCGACGACGGAAGCGGAGATCGAACGGAACGCTCGCGTGGCGTAAGTTGACCCGGAGGGTAGTTTTCGCGTCCAGGCAGCGGCCGTCGCCTCGCTTCAGGCGCAGGGCGGCCCGGGTGCGCAGCCGGGCGGCCAGACGGGCCACCATCTGGCGCATGCGCTGGAGGTCTGTTGGCGTGAGGGCATGAAAAGGCCGTTCCATCAATTCCGCCTCGCTGGGCTCCGGGGGGCGCTCGGCTAGCCGTTCCAGGGTGGCCATCCCCGCCGCCTGCTGGATCTGACGGGCCATCGCCGCCCGGTTGGCCCGGATTTGCGCTTCCAGCTGCTGGAGGGTCTTCGCGTCCATCCCTGCTTCGGCCAGCATCCGCAGCAACGCGCGGATCATCTGTTCGAGCCGGTCATCCAGCCCCGCGCTCCGTTGCATCCAGCGCGCGAGGGCCGTTCGATCCGCCCACTCCTGGACCCGATGGCTCCCCGCATGGCGGGCCAGGGCCTCCAGCTCCTCGGGGGTGAGCGGGCGTCCCTCTAACAGCCGGCGCATCAGCTCGGCCAGCGAGGGGCCGAATTGCTGGGCCAGGGCCTGCAGGGCAGCCTCCAGGCGGCGCTGATCCTGAGGAGAAAGGCCGCTCATGGCGGGCATCATCGGAGGTTCGCCGAGGCCGAAGAAAAGCGGGAACAGCTCCTCAAAGATGGGGATCGCCCGGGCCTCTTTCACCAGCGCCGTGCGAAGGGCGGCTTTGAAGGTCTCGCGGTCCATCACCCCAACCTGCTCCACCGCCCGGAGCGCGTCCGCCGACTCTGCAACGGAGACCCGCACCCCTGTCGCCCGCAGGGCTCGAACAAACTGGACGATCCGATCATCCATGCCGCGGCTCCTGATGCTGTGTTCTCATTCTGGCACGCCAGAGCATTCTCGTCAAAGATCCATGCGCTGCTGGGGGGAGCAAAATGCTCTGTTGCAAACCGGGAGCTCTATCTACCCTCCTCCCCACACCGCGAAGCGGCGTGGGAGGAGGGGGGTTAAATATTTAAGGAGGGACGGGACTGCTTTTGGCGGTCCCGTCCCTCCCAAAACCCTGGATGGATTTTGAGCCCTTTTTCGCTTCGAAATCGATATGAGCCAAACCTCTTTGGGTCAGAAAAGAACAGGCAGATCCAGGAGGAAGGCGTTCCCGATCCGGATGCGGGTCAGCCCAGCGGCTCGAGCCGCTTCAACGGCCTCCCGGGCGTGGGCGGAGGATGTGCAGGGGAGGTCCGTCATCTGAAAATGTGGGGCGAAGGCCAGCAGGGTATAGGGGATGTCTGGATCGATGGCGGCGATGAACCGGGCGATTCGATAAACCTCCTCCGCGTCCACGTATCCTGGGATCAGAAGGGTGCTGGCCACCACTAAGGGCGGCTGGGGACGTCCCGGGATCCGCGCCGCCGCTCGCCGGAAGTTCTCTAAGGTCCGGCGGTTGCTGGCCCCGGTGAGCGCGATATGGAGATTCTCGTCGAAAGCTTTGAGATCGAATTTGATGCAGCCGCCGGTCTCCAGGGAAAGCTGAACGGCCTGATCAAGCAATTTGGGATGCATCATCCCGTTGGTTTCCCAGCAGACCCGAACGCCTTTCCGGGCCAGGAGCCGGCCAGCCGCCAGGGCATGCGGCATCTGAGAAGAGGGATCACCGCCGAAGAAGCATACGCAGAAGGTACGGGGGTTCGCGACCTCGGCCAGCTCCCTCGCGGAGATCAGGGGGTTCTGCTGCGGGGAGAGTTCCCGGAAATGCCAGTTCTGACAGAAAAGGCAATTGAAGGTGCAGGAGCCGTAGAACACGGCCAGGTTGTGATCGCCGCGCCGATGATGACCTTCGCACACCCAGTCGGCCACACAGTTGGTCGGCAGAGGATCCCGATACCAGTGCAGGAGGCCCCTCTCCGGGGTTCCCGCCCGGTGAACCAGCCGGCCGTTCTGGACCATCCGAAGGCCGCAATACCCGCGCTCTCCTTCCCCCAGGGTGCAATCCCAGGCGCATAAGCCGCAGCGGATTCCTCCCGGGGTATGGGGGGCGCTTGCGGGAAGACCAAACGCCTGCCGGACTTGACGGTGGGCCTCCCGGGCCAGAGGAAGGGCCTCCTGAGGGCGATCCCGGATGCAGCGCAGGCACACACCGATCGCCTCACTGACCGGCTGGGCGGAAGATCCGCACAACTGGCAGGCGGATATCCGTCCTGGACGTCGGGTCCTTGGGAACTGCTTCCAGACCATCTCACCGATTCTCCAGCTATCTAACGGCCCTGTTCCAGAGGGATTGGGGCGGCCCGTTTCCCGCGGGTTTTAAGCCGGGCTCGCCGCCGTTATGACGCCGCAGGCCTATGGTGTTCTTCATCCCCCCGCCTGATCCTATACTCGGAAACGTCGGCGCAGGGTGTCTGCGGTAAAGCGAGCGAGATCCCGGAAGAGGGGCTCAGCCTGGGCCTCCTGGGCGTCGGGCGGCAGACGCAGGTGCGCTTCCACCCGTTCCATCATCTCCTCCATGGTCCGGGGATCCGCTTCGGGGGCCAGCTGCTCCATCAGCAGGCGATGCGCTCCCTTCCGAGCCATTACCTCCAGGCCGTCCAGGATTTGCCGGTGGGGCGTGCCCTCCCAGATGGGGAGGATCATCGCCTCCCGCAGCCAGCGTTCCACCGGGTATTCCCCGAGCACGCCCATCCCGCCATGCACTTCCATCGCCCACTTTGCGGCCTGCACCGCCTGTTCCGCGGTCCAGTATTTGGCGAGGTGAGTCAGCAACCGGAAAAGGTGATACCGGGGCGAATAAGGCGGCCGCTCCGTCCGAACCTCATCCAGCATCTGAACGGAGGTCCAGGCCAGGGCAAAGGCCGCCTGTAGGGTTTGGATTCGTTCCTCGAACTGGCGGCGCATCAGCGGATGCTCCAGGATCGGGCGGCCGAAGGCGACGCGGCGCTCCGCGAAGGTCAGGGCCTCGGCCATGGCGCGTTGCATGAGCGCCACGCTGCCGATGCTGTTGGCGACTCGTGAGACGTTGAGGACCTCCAGGATCAGATAGATCCCTTCCTCCAGGCGGCCCAGCAGATCGGCCTCGCTGTCTCGAAGCTCCACCTCCCCGGTGGGCACCGCGCGGGTGCCGATTTTATCCTTCAGACGCCGGATGGTGTAATTCAGGTTTCCATCCTCCCGATACCGTGGGAGCAGGAAGAGGGCCAGCCCCCGGACCGTGCGAGGAGCCCCTTCCGGGCGCGCAGCCACCACCGCCAGCTCTGCCCCTACATTGCTGGCGAAGTATTTTTCTCCAGTCAGCCGCCATCGCGAGTCTTCCGGGCGGGCGACGGTCTCCACGGTCGCCCCGAGATCCGATCCGCCTCCCACCTCCGTCATCCAGGTCGCCCCCTGCCAGACCTCGCCGTCCCGTCGGAGGAGTGGGGGAAGGAAGCGGGCCTGCAACTCGGAATCCCCGTATTTGTGAAGGGCCAGGGCGGTGGCCAGGGAGACCGTGTAGGGGCAGTAGAGACCGGCATCGTAGAAGGCGGTGAGATAACCGATGAGGAACGTCGCGGGAAGCCCTGCGCCCTCGAAGGCATGCCAGACCGCGCCGGCGCGGTAGCCCTGGAGCAGCATCCGGCGGTAATCGGGAGGATAGAGGATCTCATCCACCCGTCGGCCGAAGCGGTCGAAAGCGCGAAGCCAGGGTGTCCCCAGGCGGTCGATCATCATCGAGATGGCCTTCCCTTCGGCCTCCCACCAATCCTCCAGTTCCCGCAATTCCAGTTCAGGGGGAAGGGAAATGCCCAGCGACTGAAGGAAACGGGTCGGTGTGCGCAGCGCTTCCAGATCCATGGGCGCCTCCCGGAGGATGGACAATTTCCGGCAAGCCTGCAGGGCGCTACCCCAACCCTCAGGTTTGCGACAGAGCCGGGCGAATTCTATTCTTATGTAGGGCTTACGCCGTTGACCTCCAGCAAAGGGAAGTCCGAGAGCCCCTCCCTCCCCGCAGTCCGAAGGGCCACCGGGAGGGGCCGGGTCGGGCGCGGAAGGTGCCTCGCCCAGCCCCTAAAGCCCGGGAAGAGAGCTAACTGCGTAACTTCTGTCATGATAAAATGGTCATCCCCACGATTCAAGAGAGGGAGAAAGATAATCGATGGGCCTGCTGGATTCCGATCGCCTGTGGATTGATCGTCGGAGCGGATCTCTGAACCCGCTGGCCCGCTATGAGATCCAGGATGCGGAGGGTGCGACCCTTGGCCGCGCGGTGGAGGAGAAGCCTTCCGGCTGGATCCTGGCCTTGAAGGTCACCCGAATGCGTCCGATGACTCCCTTGATCCTCCGGGTGGAGGATGCCTCCGGCTTTCCGGTGTTCTCCCTGGTCCGCGCATGGGGCTGGTGGGCGATGCCACCCGTGGAGGTTCAGAACGCAGCGGGAATCTTGCTTCTGCGATTACGCAGCGAGAACCCCCTTTTCCTGCTAAGAGGAATTGTAATGGAAGATCCTTTCCTCGGGCCGATTGGAAGGATTCGCCCCTTGCAGAGGATCGCCTGGTGGGATCACCTGTATGAGATGCAGGATATGGACGGGCGTTCGGTGGCCTCCTTTCGCTGGATCCGGGAGAGCATGTGGTGGCCTCCGCGCCGGTGCGAGGTTTGTGTGGAAAGGGACCCCTGGAGGGAACGCTGGCCCTTCGCCCCGCTGGCAGCCGCCCTGACAACAGCGCTCTGGGTGGAAGCCCGATAGCCCGGACGTTCTCCTCCGCGCGGCTTTGCCGCATCGGGGAGGAAGGGAATAGAAGATTTCCTCCAACACACAATGCCCTCATCATGGTGCTCCGAAGGGTCTAGGTCCGAACCTCGTTTGACAAACTGGAAAGCCCGGGATATGAGCCTGAATCAAGGCAAGAGGTTGTTCTTTCCCAGCAAAAATGACCCCGGCGGTATTCATGGCGCCACTCGCAGGGCACAGCCCGAAGGGCCTGACTCTGTGAGGCCGCGTCTCCACGCAGCAATTGCTTGCTGGCAACTACCTGCCACGAAAGATCTAAAGGGATTTCCCAAAATATCCTTCGTGTTCTTCGTGTCCTTTGTGGTTTTTATGGAATGTCTCTGTCGCTACGCTTGCTGTTTATGGAGCGGGGCGGATGATGCCATCCTTTTGACGCGCTTGCGGCAAGGGTAAAATGCTTGCTGTTGAGGTGGACGATTACCTGATAGGAGTTACGCAGTTCGGGGCTCGCGAGAAGAGGTAGAATGGCCCCACCCCCCTTTATCCCCCCTCCCCACGGCCCAAAGG
>JAUQQB010000089.1 GCA_030550075.1 Chloroflexota bacterium
CATGAAATCGGATACCCGCCGGCATCCAGTTGAGAAGGGCACGTCCGTGCCCGGCTACAAACAGGGGCTTCTCATTCGTCGTTGGGCACGTCAGTTCCTGGTTAGTGTAAGGAAAGGGGGGCCATGATGAAAAGGGGATTTTCGGATTGCTGTTAGGGATGCTGGGATGGTTGTGGGCTGGATGCGCAACCGGTGGGCCTGGGGGATCCCCTACGCCGGTTCCTGGACTCCTGCAGGAGACAGGGACGGTTCCATCGGCACCGATGGTCACCTGGACGCCCATCCCTTCGCCGAAGGTGATGTCCTCGCCTACGCCGATCCCGACAGCGACAGGGACACCGACGCCGCGCCCCAAAGCCGCGCTTTATAACTTCGTCTTGCCTGGCTGACCGGTGTGCGCCCAGAATACGCGCCTCGTGCAGGCGCTGCGACCTCGGTTTGAAAGGGATGTGAATTTCTTGGAGGTACGAGCGGACACCCGGGAGGGTCAGACGTTGCTCGCCCGGTTCGGGATGCCTGGGACGCACGGGCTCGTGGTGCTGGATCGAGAGGGGAAGGTGATCTGGCGAAGCTTCGGACACGATACGACGCCGGAGAGCGTGGAGGCCGTTTTACAGCAGGCGATCCGCTAAATCCATGGGGCCTGGGGCGGCACATGACCTGGGATGGGCTGTAGGGACAGGCACAAGGCCCGTCCCTACAAAACAATGTCCGCGCCATTTCGGGGGCGCTCTTTATGTCGCTCCCATCCATGGAGGTGTGCTCACAGATGAACGGAACCCGTGAGATCGTGCTTCCCATCATCGGCATGACCTGTGTCAACTGCGCCCGGACGGTGGAGCGAGCGTTGAAGCGCGCGCCCGGGGTGCTGGAGGTCTCGGTGAATTTCGCTGCCGAGCAGGCGATGGTGTTGCTGGATCCCTCGGCGGCGGATATCCGACAGGCCGTCCAGCAGGTCCGGGCGGCGGGTTACGATGTGGCCACCGCCACCGTGGAGCTGCCCATCCTGGGGATGACCTGCGCGAACTGCGCCCGCACCATCGAACGGGCATTGAACCGGGTTCCCGGCGTGCTGGAGGCCACGGTCAACCTGGCGGCGGAGCGCGCCCACATTACCTATGTGGTTGGCGTGGCTTCCCTCCGCGATCTGATCCAGGCGATTCGGGACGCGGGCTATGAGGTGGTGGAGACGGCCGGGGACCTTGAGGAGACGGGGACGGATGCGGAGCAGGCGGCTCGTGAGGCCGAGCTGGCCCGTCAGCGCCGGCGCTTCCTTGTGGGCCTGGCCCTGACGCTCCCCACGTTCTGGCTGAGCATGCAATTCGATCTGCTGCACAACGTGATGCCCGGGATGACCCGGCCGCTGCTTCTGGACTGGCTGCTGCTCCTCCTCAGCACGCCCGTGCAATTCGGAGTGGGGTGGGATTTCTATCGGGGGGCCTATCGGGCCCTGCGGCTGGGGACCGCCAATATGGATGTGTTGGTCGCCCTGGGCACTTCCGCTGCCTATTTCTATAGTCTGGCCGTCACCCTTGCCCTCACTCTGGGCAGCACGGCCCTGGGCCGTTACACCTATTTCGAGACGGCCGCGGTCATCATCACCCTGATCGTTTTGGGGAAGTATCTGGAGGCGCGGGCCAAAGGGCGCGCGAGCGAAGCCATCCGCGCCCTGATGGCGTTGCAGCCCGAACGGGCCCGCGTGCTCCGGGATGGCCAGGAGGTCGAGATCCCAGCCGCTGAGGTCCGGGTAGGGGATCTCCTCATCGTCCGCCCCGGGGAGCGCATCCCGGCCGATGGCATCGTTCTGGAGGGCCGCTCTGCGGTGGATGAGTCCATGATGACCGGGGAATCCCTTCCCGTGGAGAAGGGCCCAGGCGACCGGGTGCTGGGAGGGACGGTGAACCAGCATGGCCTGCTCAAGATCGAGGCTACCCAGGTCGGGCGGGACACCGTGCTGGCCGGGATTATCCGGCTGGTCCGGGAGGCGCAGGGGAGCAAGGCGCCGATCCAGCGGCTGGCGGATCAGGTCTCCGCGGTCTTCGTTCCCATTGTGATCGCGATCGCTACCCTGACCTTCCTGGGATGGCTGACGATCGGCGGGGCCGGCTTCACCCGGGCGATGGTGAACGCCATCGCGGTCCTGGTCGTCGCCTGCCCGTGCGCGATGGGGCTGGCCACGCCCACCGCCATTATGGTGGGAACCGGGCGGGGAGCGGCGATGGGGATCCTCTTCCGCAGCGCCCAGGCTCTGGAGCAGCTGGGGAAGGTGACTATCATGGCCCTGGACAAAACGGGCACCCTCACCCAGGGGCGACCGGTGGTGACCGAAGTGATCCCGCGCGCCGGCCGAACCCCCGAGGAGGTCCTGGCGCTGGCCGCCAGCGTGGAGCAGGGGAGTGAGCATCCACTGGCCCTGGCGGTGGTGGAAGCGGCCCGAACACGGGGGCTCCCGCTGGAAAAGCCGGTCGGCTTTTCCGCATTGCCCGGTCGGGGCGTGGTGGCCCACCTGAATGGGAACGTGGTGCGGGTGGGTAAGGTCTCGTGGCTCCAGGCAGAGGGGGTAGCGCTGGAGGACCTGGGCGAGGCGGCGCGCGCCCTTCAGGAGAAGGGGCGGACGACGATGCTGGTGGCGCAGGATGGGGAGGCCATCGGGTTGATCGCCCTGGCGGATACCCTGAAGCCGGAGGCAGTCGAGGCGATCGCTGCGCTGCATCGGCTGGGGGTGCAGACAGCGATGATCACGGGGGATAACCGGCGCACCGCCGAGGCGATCGCCCGTCAGGTTGGCATTGATCGGGTCTTCGCCGAGGTCCTGCCCGCCGATAAGGCCGAAATCGTTCGTCGGCTTCAGGGGGAGGGCCATCGGGTGGCGATGGTGGGAGATGGGGTCAATGACGCTCCGGCCCTGGCCCAGGCGGATGTCGGCATCGCCATGGGGACTGGAACGGCGGTGGCCATGGAGACAGCGGATGTCACGCTGATGCGGGGGGACCTGCGCCTGTTGCCTCAGGCGATCCGGCTCTCCCGGGGGACGATGCGGACGATCCGCCAGAACCTGTTCTGGGCTTTCTTTTACAACGTGATCCTGATCCCGGTAGCCGCCCTGGGCCTGCTGCATCCGATGATGGCGGCCGGGGCCATGGCCTTCTCCTCGATCTTCGTCGTGACGAATTCGCTTCGCCTGCGTGGGTTCCGGGCGTAACCGGCGATCTGGCAGAGCTGGGGCGGACGGCTTCGCCGCCCGCCTCACCACCCTGATCTCCAGGTTTACAACAGAACCTGAGCGCTTCCGGAGGCAAAGATGAGACTCTGGCAAACAGCGTTCCCGGGAATTCTGGGGATCCTGCTTCTGATCAGCTGCACAGGTTCCTCCCCATCGACCCGACCGGCCAGCTCCCTATCAGGGGAAGTGGTGACGGTTTACCGCACCCCTAACTGTGGATGCTGTGGCGAATATATCCGCTATCTCCGGGATCAGGGCGTGGCCGTTCATGTGATCGAACGGGATGACCTGAGGCCACTGAAACGGCAATGGGGAGTTCCGGAATCCATGTGGAGCTGCCACACATCCCGGGTGGGCTCTTACGTGGTAGAGGGCCATGTCCCGCTGGAGGCCATCGCCCGTCTGTGGACGGAGCGTCCGGACGCCCGGGGCATCGCCCTCCCGGGCATGCCTCCGGGATCTCCCGGGATGGGCGGCCACCGGACCGGACCGCTCACGATCTATCTTCTCACCGCGGATGGCCAGGCCCATCCGTGGATGAAGTGGTGACGAAGATGCGGGCAGCGGCTTTGCCGCTGCCCGCATCTTTTCGCTCCTTTTCCAGCCGGACAGGGATTTTGGGATGGGACGGCCTTCGAGGGCTCCACCCCTAACGGCCCCTCCCCGCGGCCTGGGGGCAGGCGGGGTCGGCTCTGGCGACCCGGCCTGCCTCCCCAAAAAGCCCTGGATAGAGGAGTCAGCGAATTTGTCCAGAGCCCCATTCAACTCCAGGAAAGCGGGTTAAAATAAGGTAGACTCGTTGCATCCTTCGGGTGGAGAGGTTTTGGGGGCTGGGAAGGCCGCCTTCGGCGATCTGCCTGGCCCCCAGCCTCTCGAGGGTGGGGCTGGGAGTTGAAAGCCCTGGTCCAGCCCCCGAAAACCTTCGATGAAAAATAGACAGGGCCCTTGATATAGATCGTGGGAGACACCTTCGCGTTTTCTGGAGCCCGAAAAGAAGGCAGGCTCCCGGCCTGGTTTTCGTGGAAGGGGGTGAGGCGATGGCGGAGGTTCGAACGCTGGCGGATGTGCTGGATGCGTTGACGCGGCCGGGCGAGCTCTATGAGCGGCTCCCCGATGGCTCGGTGCGTTGCTATGCCTGCGGGCATCGCTGTCTGATCCGTCCGGGCCGCCGGGGGATCTGCCAGGTGCGTTTCAATCGGGATGGCACCCTGTATGTCCCGTGGGGTTACGTCGCGGCTCTCCAGGTGGATCCCACGGAAAAGAAGCCGTTCTTCCACATCTTGCCTGGCTCCTATACGCTGACCTTCGGTATGCTGGGTTGCGATCTTCATTGCAGTTATTGTCAGAACTGGAACATCTCTCAAGCTTTACGGGATCCGGCCGCGGGAATGATGCCGGAGGAAATCACGCCCCAGCAGATGGTAGCCCTGGCCAGGCGCTATGGTGCGCAGTTAGTGGGGAGCTCCTACAACGAGCCGCTGATCACCTCGGAGTGGGCGGTGGCGATCTTTAAAGAAGCCATTGCCCATGGGCTGCGGTGCGTCTATGTTTCCAATGGAAACCTCACCCGCGAGGTCCTGGAGTATCTGCGCCCTTACCTGGTGGGCTACAAGATCGACCTCAAGAGCATGCGGGATAAGAATTACCGGGCCCTGGGGATGCCGTTGAAGAACGTCCTGGAGGGCATCCGTCTGGTCTACGAGAGCGGCCTGTGGCTGGAGGTGGTTACGCTGGTGGTGCCGGGCTTCAACGATTCCGACGAAGAGCTGCGGGATGCAGCGGAGTTCCTGGCCTCGATTTCTCCGGACATCCCGTGGCATGTGACGGCCTTCCATCCGGATTACAAGATGACGGATCGGGACTGGACGCCGGTGAAGACCCTGATCCGGGCGGCGGAGATCGGGAAGGCGGCAGGATTGCGCTATGTTTACGCCGGCAACCTCCCGGGCCGGGTGGGGCCGTTTGAGAACACGTATTGCCCGAATTGTGATGCCCTCCTCATCGCCCGCCATGGCTTCCGGATCCTGGTGGATCATCTCAGCGGGCGGGGGACCTGTTATCGGTGTGGAACGGCGATCCCCGGCATCTGGCAGTGATGTTTCACAGACGGGCCCCCTCTGGCGGCCCGTCTGTGAAATCCCCCCAAATCCTTCCGAAAACCAACGGAGCGCGGACCGTGGGCAGTCCGAAAAAACGCGCCGCCGCGGAGCGTCGGCGGACCAAAGGAGGGGCTCGGGAGAGAACGTCCGGCGCTCGCCGGACCGCTTCTCCCAAAGGCCGTCCTCGCTGGAGGCCCACCCTCACGCTGGATCAGCAGCTGGATCTGCTGGGCCTGATATTGTTCCTGGGTGGGATCCCGGTGGCGTTCGGATTACTGGCTCCCCAGCAGGCGCCCGGGCTGGCCCCTTTCCTTCTCGCCCTGATCCGCTGGCTGGGAGGCGGGGTCTTCGCGTTCCCACTGGGGATGATCGCAGGCGGAGCCTGGCTGCTGATCCGGCGCTTTGAGCAGGTCCCCCGTCCCCGGCCCTCTTTCCTCCTCGGCCTCTTCTTGCTTTACGGATCGCTGTTGATGGCCCTGGATGAGATAGGGGGAATGGGTGGAACGGTGGGCGCCGCGCTGGTCCGGGGATTGACGGAAAACCTGGGCCCGGTCGGGGCGTGGCTGGTTCTGCTGGGGATGATCTGGGCGGGTTTGATGGGGACGTTCCGTCTTTCGCCGGAACGTCCCCTGGAATGGGCGATTCGGGGGCTTCGCGGGCTTCGAGGCCTTCGGCCGGGCCGTTCCTCGGATGGAAGCCTTCAGATCCATCTTCCCCCACGGACCTCCTCCGAGCCGGTGGCTTCCCCGACCTCTCCCGATCGATCTCCGCGAATCCTTGGAGAAACAGAGATCCAGGAAGCTCCTGCAGAGGCGGCGGGAACCGCGGAGCCCTCTGAGGGCTGGGAGGAGATCGAGGCCCCCTTGCAGATCGCCCCGGAGGGGCCGAAGTGGACGCTCCCCCGTCTGGAGGAGATCCTGGACCCCGAAGAAGAAGTGGAGATCGATGAGACAGATCTTCGGGAGAAGGCTCGGATTATTGAGGAAACGCTGCGCAGCCTGGGGGTCGAGGCCCGCGTGGTGGAAGTCCAGCGCGGGCCTACCGTGACCCTTTTCGGTCTGGAGCCCGGACAGATCTCCCGGGGAGGTCGCTCCACCCGGGTGAAGGTCGGCCAGATCGCTGCCCTGGCGGATGACCTGGCCCTGGCCCTCTCCGCCCGCGCGGTCCGGGTCCTGGCGCCGATCCCGGGTCGGGGCCTGGTGGGCATCGAGGTTCCCAATGAACGGGCGGCCCTGGTTCGGCTGCGCGAAGTGATGGAGAGCGAGGCGTACCGCTCCATCGCCTCCCCCCTGCGGCTGCCCCTCGGGCAAACGGTCTCCGGCGAGCCCCTGGTGGCCGATCTCACCGCGATGCCACACCTCCTGATCGCGGGAGCGACCGGATCCGGGAAATCGGTGGCTCTCAATGCGATCCTGGTCTCGCTGCTATGCACGTGCACGCCGGACGATTTGCGGCTGATCCTGATCGATCCCAAACGGGTGGAGCTGACGCCGTATAACGGCATCCCGCACCTCTGGACCCCGGTGGTGGTGGAGATCGAGAAGGTGCCCCGGGTGCTTCAGGAGGCCATGCGGGAGATGGAGCGCCGGTATCGCGTCTTTGCCGCCGTCGGCGCGCGTCACATCGCCGATTACAACCGGCGGGCGGAAGAGCGGGGCGAGCCCCGCATGCCGTATCTGGTGATCGTGGTGGATGAGCTGGCGGATCTGATGATCACCGCGCCGGAGGAAACCGAGCGGCGGATCACCCGGCTGGCGCAGATGGCGCGGGCGACGGGCATCCATCTGATCATCGCCACCCAGCGCCCCAGTGTGGATGTGGTGACCGGGCTGATCAAGGCCAACTTCCCGGCCCGCATCGCCTTTGCGGTGGCCTCCTCGGTGGACTCGCGGGTGATCCTGGACATGCCGGGGGCGGAGACCCTGCTGGGGCGCGGGGATATGCTCTTCCTGGCTCCCGATCAGGGCCAGCCAATGCGGGCTCAGGGTTGTTTTGTTTCTGATGAGGAGATCCGGCGCATCGTCACCTACTGGAAGGGCATCCGGGGGCTTCCCCGCCCGGCCCCAGGACGCGAGCGCCGGGGAGCGATCTCAGCGCCGCCTCCAGTCCCGCCCAGGTCCGGGGGAGGGATGCCATCCCAGGAACCCGTTCGGGAAGGCGGACGAGAAGGAGAGATCGAGGAGGAGCCGGATGAGGCTCTGTTGCAGCGGGCGGTGGAAATCGTGCGCCTGCATCGGCGGGCTTCGATCTCGCTGTTGCAGCGGAAGCTCCGCATCGGTTACAACCGGGCTGCCCGTCTGATCGATCTCATGGAGGCCCGAGGGCTGATCGGCCCGCCGGAGGAAGGCAGTCGATGGCGAGGCCTGGAAGGGCTGGATTCCTCCCCAAGCTCCCAATCGGACTGACCCAGCATCCGGATCTTTCCCTTGCGATTCAGCGGATCAAGGGGTTGATCCTTCCCCCTCTCTTCCCGGGCTTTCTGCGATGAAGCGATCGGGCAGGATCGGACTGTTACAGACTGGGGTCCAGCGTGGATTGTGGGGAGCGGGTGGGCTGGCGCTCTTCCTGTTCGCGTTGTTGCTGATGCGCGCGGGGGCGGCTCATCTGACCCCTGTTCTGGCGGAGGCGGGAAGGCTTCCCTCCCCATGGCACAGCCTGGGGCTGGGCTGGCTGATGGCCTGTCTGACGCTTAGCGGTTCCCCTGTGGCCGCAGCTGCGGTCAGCCTTCAGGATGCGCAGGCGCTCTCCCCGGCCGCCACCCTCACCATGCTCACCGGATCCCGTCTGGGAGCTTCGTTTGTCCTGTTCCTCATCGGATTGCGCTACGCATGGCGCCGGGGACATCCCTGGAACAGCCTGACCACCGGGTTTGTCACCTTCTGGGTAACCGCTACGACCTATCTTCCGGCCACTGCCCTGGGCCTCTTCCTGTTGCCCTATGTTCCTGTCCCGTGGATCGCCCGATGGCGACCTCCTTTCCTGCCTGCCCTTCTGGAGCCCTTTCGAGCGTTCGTCCAGACCATTGAGGGGATCCTGCGCAGCGGGATGAGCCGGGGGTTTGGGAAGCCCGCACCCGAGAGCGCCATCGGGATCTCCCTTTTCCTCCTGGGGTTTTTCCTGGTTGGCATTGCGCTTCAGGCGCTGGATCGAGCCATCCCCTTCCCCCATCTGACGCGCGCGGAAGCGGATCCCCCGCCGGATTCCCCATGGCCGATCTTCGGCCTCGGGCTCGCGGTGACCGCCCTCACCATGTCAGTATCCGTCTCCATCGGATTGCTGGTGCCTTCAGTGACACGGGGCTGGATTCGACGGGAGCACCTGATCCCCTATGTGATGGGAGCCAACATCAGCACCTTCATGGATACGCTGCTCGCCGCGCTGGCCCTGGGGAATCCGGCCGCGGTCGGCGTGGTGCTGACCGAGATGATCAGCGTCAGCGCGATCTCGGCAGGGATCCTGTTCGCGGGTTATCGGTGGTATCGGGGTCTGCTGATCCGGGTCTTTGAGATCATGATGGATCGCCGGATGCTTCTAAGTCTCTTCCTGATCGCCTTCCTGTGCATGCCGCTCATTCTTT
>JAUQQB010000090.1 GCA_030550075.1 Chloroflexota bacterium
GCGCGGATGATCCCGAACCTCCGGTTACGGGATCTCGCGGTGGAGACCGCGCAATCTCTGGGGATCCCCATCCAGTTTTCCGTGATTGAAGGGGGAGCAACGGACGGCGGCGTGATCCACCTTCATAAAGGCGGGGTTCCGACCCTGGTCATTGGCGTCCCGGCGCGGCACATCCACAGCCATAGCGCCATTATCCATCGCGAGGACGTGGAGCGGGCCATTGCCCTGGTCACCGCTCTGGTTCAGCGTCTGGATGCGGAGACCGTTGCTTGTTTGAAGCCATAACAATCTCCGCTATAATAACCTGCGTGACACTTTTCACATGGACTTTGGACGAATACTCCAACATCCTGTGAGGTGAACAATGGCGGATCGGACGGATGCCTGGCAGGAGCTGATCGCTTCCCTGCAGCAGCGGATCGAAGCCTATACCCCTGAGGTAGAAGTGGCCGAAATCGGCGAGGTCATCGAGGCCGGGGATGGAATTGCCCGGTGCTCGGGCCTCAGCAACGTGATGGCCAGCGAGCTGGTGGAATTCGAGAACGGGGTGATGGGGATCGCCTTCAACCTGGAGCGGGACAACGTTGGCGTGATCATCCTGGGGGATTTCAGCGGGATCCGACAGGGGATGAAGGTCCGTGGAACTGGCCGGATCGCCTCTGTGCCGGTGGGCCAGGCGCTGCTGGGCCGTGTGGTCGATCCCCTGGGGCGCCCGCTGGACGGCAAGGGACCCATTGTGACGGATCGCTATCGCCCCATCGAGCGGATCGCCCCCGGGGTGACCAAGCGCCAGGACGTGGACACCCCGGTCCAGACCGGCATCAAGGCCATCGACGCGATGATCCCCATCGGCCGTGGCCAGCGGGAGCTGATTATCGGTGACCGTCAGACCGGGAAGACGGCCATCGCGGTGGACACGATCATTAATCAAAAAGGGAAAGGGATGGTTTGCATCTATGTAGCCATCGGCCAGAAGCGGGCTCAGGTCGCCCGTCTGGTGGCCACCCTGGAGCGCTACGGCGCGATGGATTACACCATCGTGGTGGCGGCCACCGCCTCCGATCCTGCGGCGCTGCAATACATCGCGCCCTACGCAGGCTGCGCGATGGGTGAGGAGGTGATGGAGAACGGGGTGATCGTCGACGGCCAGCTGGTCAATGATGCCCTCATCGTCTATGACGACCTCACCAAGCACGCGTGGGCTTACCGCCAGGTCTCCCTGTTGCTACGGCGCCCGCCAGGCCGGGAGGCCTACCCGGGCGATATCTTCTATCTCCATTCTCGTCTACTGGAGCGCGCCGCCCGTCTGGCGAATAAATACATCATTGTCCCCAGGGACGCGCCGGAGGACACGAAGGAGGGGATCGACGGGAAGGTTTACACCGGCCCCCTGGGTTACAAAGAGGCCCTGAAAGCCCTGGAGGCGCGTCCGGATAAGGAGAATCTGAAGATCCTGAAAGTGAAGGGGTCGGGTGGAAGCCTCACGGCGCTGCCCATCGTGGAGACGCAGCTGGGGGATGTTTCGGCTTACATCCCGACCAATGTGATCTCCATTACGGATGGTCAGATTTACCTGGAGACAGATCTCTTCAATGCGGGCATCCGTCCGGCGATCAACGTGGGGATCTCGGTCTCCCGGGTGGGTGGCGCGGCTCAGACAAAGGCCATGAAGCAGGTGGCCGGGCGGCTGCGCCTGGAGATGGCCCAGTTCCGGGAGCTGGCAGCCTTCGTGCAGTTCGGGTCGGATCTCGATAAGACCACGCTGGCGATCATCGAGCGGGGCAAGCGGCTGACCGAGGTCCTGAAGCAGCCACAATATGAGCCGATGCCTCTGGAGGAGCAGGTGATGGTGATCTTCGCCGGGACAAACGGGTACCTGGATTCGATCCCGGTGGAGAGGGTGCGTCAATGGGAGAAGGAGTTCTTGCGCTTTATGGCCACGAATTACCCAGAGGTCGGCCGCAATATTGCTGAGCGGAAGGAGATCCCCAAAGAGGCTGAGGAGAAGCTGCGGCGGGCTGTCGAGGAGTTCAACCGCGGCTGGCTGGCTGGGTGAGGGGGGTTCAGGATGGCTGCCGTTGCGGGCGCGCGGGTTCGGGTGGAAGTTGAGCCCTTTTATCCCTATTTGCTTCGCCTGTATGGGGTGGACGAGGCGGAGTTTGAGGCGCTGGCTGATGAGGACCTCAAGGCGGAATACATTGATGGGGTGATGATCGTGCACTCGCTGGCCTCCGTGCGTCATGAGCGGTATGTGGCTTTCCTGTTGACGCTGTTGAATCTCCATTTAAGCCAGCGTGGAGCGGGCCTCGTCCTGGCCGGGAATGCTCTGTTCCGGGTCGGACCCCGGCGGTTTGCGCCGGATGTGATGGTGGTGCAGGAGGAGACGCGGGTGGGCCCGAAGGAGATCGAAGGCCCTCCGGATCTGGTGATCGAGGTTCTTTCGGAGTCCACGCGAGGATATGATCTCGGGGAGAAGCGGGTAGCCTATCGGGAGATCGGAGTGCCGGAGATCTGGTTCGTCGATCCGGAGGAACAGGTAGTGATCGTGGAGAGGAGGGAAAGCGGGTATCTGGGGGAAACGGTTCGCAAAGGCTGGGTGGTTTCAAGGACAGTCCCCGGTTTTCAAATCCGGGCGGAGTGGCTGTGGCAGGAGCCTTTGCCTTCCGTCCTGGAATGCTGGGAGGAAATGCGGGGGGAAGGGTAATGCAGGCCGCGCGCCCGCTGGAAGTGCGAAGCGAGCATCCTTATTTGCTTCGCCTGTATGGGGTGGACGAGGCGGAGTTTGAGGCGCTGGCCGATGAGGACCTCAAGGCGGAATACATCGATGGGGTGATGATCGTGCACTCGCCGGCAAGCGTCCGCCATGAGGAGCGGCAGATCTTTCTGGCCGCTTTGTTGAAATTCTATCTGGATAGCCATCTGCCCGGGCGGGTTCTGGGGGGAAACGCACTGTTCCATGTCGGTTCCCGGCGCTTTGCCCCCGATGTTATGGTGGTGAGGGATGTCCAGCGGGTGGGGATAAAAGAGGTCGATGGGGCTCCGGATCTGGCGATTGAGATCCTTTCGGAGTCCACCCGGTATTACGATTCGAACGAGAAGCGGATGGCTTACCGGGAGATGGCCATCCCGGAGATCTGGCTGGTGGATCTGGATCAGCAGGTTGTGCTGGTGGAGCGACGAAGTCATGATTATCGCTCGGAGATCATCCACGAAGGATGGGTGATTTCCGAGGCCGTGCCCGGGTTCCGGATTCGGGCGGAGTGGCTATGGCAGGAGCCTTTGCCTTCCGTCCTGGAATGCTGGGAGGCGATTCGGGGGAAAGCGTGATGCAGGCCGCGCGCCCGCTGGAAGTGCAAAGTGAGCATCCTTATTTGCTTCGCCTTTACGGAGTCAGCGAGGCGGAATTCGAGGCCATCGCGGATGAAGATCTGAAGGCGGAATATCTCCATGGAGTGATGGTTGTGCACTCCCCGGCCAGTTTCGCCCATGAGGACTGTCAGGCCTTCCTATTAACCCTGCTGCGGTTCTATACAGAGGCTTATGACATAGGCAAAGTGGTGGGGGGGAACGCCCTGTTCCGGACAGGCTCATGGCAGTTCGCTCCGGATATGATGGCGGTTAGCCGGGAAGCCCGAGTCACGGCGAAGCGAGTGGAAGGAGTTCCTCTGCTGGTGATCGAGATCCTTTCGGAATCGACACGTGATTACGATCTTGGGGAGAAGCGGAACGCATATTGGGAAATCGGGGTGCCCGAGATCTGGTGGGTGGATCCGGAAGAAAGGGCGGTGATCATCGATCGAAGGGGCTCCGGAGATCTGTATCGAGAGGAGATGAGGCGCGAGGGCTGGGTGGTCTCTGAGGCCGTGCCCGGGTTCCGGATCCGGGCCGAGTGGCTATGGCAGGAGCCCCTGCCTTCCGTCCTGGAATGCTGGGAGGCGATCCAACATATGGCATCAGGAGGGTAGCGTCGTGCCCACCCTGCGGGAATTGCGGCGTCGGATTCGAACAGTCCGAAGTATCTCCCAGATCACGCGGGCTATGGAAGCCGTCTCGGCCTCCAAAATGCGACGGGCCCAGGAGATGACCCTGGCGTCCCGCCCATATTCCCAGAAAGCGTGGGAGGTTCTGGTTCATCTCGCTCATCAGGCGGAGGCCAGCGCGCTGCTCCATCCCTTGCTGGAGGTTCGGCCGGTGCGGCGGGTTCTGTTGATCCTCATCACCGCCGACCGGGGCCTGTGCGGCGCTTACAACGATAACGTCATCCGCCTGGCCTTCCGGTTCGCGGCAGTCAGCCGGGCACCCGTGTCCTTTCTCACCGTAGGGCGCAAAGGACGGGATGCAGTGGCGCGGGTGCGGGGGGCCCTGGTGGCAGATTTCTCGCCGATGCCCCGCTGGCCTCGCTTTACCGACGTGCGTCCGATCGCCCGGCTGGCGATGGAGGAGTTCCTGAGGGAGAGCGTGGACGAGGTCTACATTGCTTACACGGACTTTATCAACACAATGGTGCAGCGCCCGCGGGTCCGTCGGCTGTTGCCGCTTCGCCTCACCCAGGGCCATGAGCCGGCCGTCCCCGAGGCGGTTGAGCGGCTGGACACCCGGGCGGTGGCGAACAAAACGTTTATTTACGAACCGGACCCGGCGCAATTGCTGGAGGTGATCCTGCCGCGGTTCGTGGAGCTCCAGGTTTATCAGGCGGTTCTGGAGAGCCTGGCCAGCGAGCACTCCGCCCGCATGGTGGCCATGCGCAATGCGACGGAGAACGCGGAGAGCCTGATCTATATGCTGACCCTGAGCTACAACAAGGCTCGCCAGCAATCGATCACCAGCGAGATGCTGGATATCGCGGGCGGGGCGGAGGCCATGCGCCAGGCCGCCCGAGCCCGGATCCAGGCTCGCCTGCGCACCGGAGCAGGCCGTTAATCCGCTGCTCATCTCTCTGAGGGGCTGGGGCAATCCGGCAAGTTGCCAGAGGACACCAGCCTGATTCCCGGAACTCATCAGTCCTAACTCCGATCATTCCTGGGAGGTAAGAAAGCATGGCGAAAGGCTCCGTGGGACGTATCGTGCAAATCCTGGGGAACGTGGTGGATGTGGAGTTTCCGCCGGAAGAGCTTCCGGATATTTATAACGCGATCGAAGTTCCCCGGGATGGTCATCGTCTGGTGCTGGAGGTGCAGCAACACTTAAGCGGGGGAATGGTCCGCTGTATCGCCATGGACACCACGGATGGGCTCCGACGGGGCATGGTCGCGTATGATACCGGCGCTCCCATTGCCGTGCCGGTTGGAGAGATTACCCTGGGTCGGGTGTTCAACGTGCTGGGAGAGCCAATTGATGATAAGGGCCCGGTTCGCGCCCAGGAATATCGGCCCATTCATCAGCCCCCGCCAGCTCTTGAGGAGCAATCCACCCAAATCGAGGTCTTCGAGACCGGGTTGAAGGTGATCGATTTGATCGCGCCGTTCATGCGGGGCGGTAAGGTAGCGGTCTTCGGCGGCGCGGGAGTGGGCAAGACCGTGATCATCATGGAGCTCATCCGGAATATCGCCACTGTTCATAAGGGGATCTCTGTCTTCGCCGGGATCGGCGAGCGCACCCGTGAGGGCACCCAGCTTTATCGCGAGATGATCGAGGCGGGGGTGATCGACAAGACCGTGATGGTCTTCGGTCAGATGAACGAGCCCCCTGGGGTGCGCCTGCGGGTCGGGCTGACCGCCCTCACGATGGCGGAATACTTCCGGGATCAGGGGCGGGATGTCCTCATCTTCATCGATAACATCTTCCGCTTCGTGATGTCCGGGTCGGAGGTCTCCGCCCTTCTGGGCCGCATGCCCTCGGCGGTCGGCTATCAGCCCACCCTGGCTTTCGAGATGGGGCAGCTCCAGGAGCGCATCACCTCCACCCGACGCGGCGCGATCACCTCCATGCAGGCGGTGTATGTGCCGGCGGACGATTACTCCGACCCCGCTCCGGTGGCGACGTTTGCCCATCTGGATGCCACGATCGCCTTAGAGCGAAGCATCGCCGAGAAGGGGATCTACCCGGCTGTGGACCCCCTGGCTTCCACCAGCCGGATCCTGGACCCGCGGATCGTAGGGGAGGAGCATTACACGGTGGCCCGCGAGGTGCAGCGGGTGCTTCAGCGGTATAAGGATCTCCAGGATATCATCGCCATCCTGGGGATCGATGAGCTGTCGGAAGAGGACAAGCTGATCGTGGCGCGGGCCCGGAAGATCGAGCGGTTCTTCAGCCAGCCGATGTTCGTCGCCGAGCAGTTCACCGGCTTGCCCGGCCGCTATGTCCCGCTGAAGGAAACCGTGCGCGGGTTCAGGGAGATCCTGGAGGGCAAGCACGACGATCTGCCCGAGGCGGCCTTCTATATGGTCGGCACGATCGACGAGGCGGTGGAGAAGGCCGAGCGTCTGCGGCGGGGCGAATTACGATGAGCCCGGAAAACGATCCGCGTGAGCGATGGCCTGTGATTGTGGCGGAATATCGGGCCCTCCGGGAGGCGGAGCGGCGAGAGTTCGCCCGCGCCCCTCTGTCCGAGCGGTTGGAGGCGCTGGAGGCCCTTTGCAGTTTCCTGGAGGAGACGGAACGGATGGAGGGGACGGCGGTCCCTCAACCTTTTCATGAAATGCTGCGGCGGCTTCACCGCGTCCTTGAAAGCCTCGGGGTGCCCTATGCGATCCTGGGAGGGCTGGCGGCCGCCCTCTGGGGGATCGCCCGGACAACCGTGGACGTGGATGTGATCCTGCTCGTCCCGCCGGAGCAGCTGCCAGCCCTCCTGCGGGCGTTTCATGAGGAAGGGTTTGCGGTAAGCCCGATGGCGCTGCAAAGGCTCCAGGAGGGACGCCCGGTCAAGCTCGCCTTCACCCGGCGCTTTTCGGTGGATCTGCGATCCGCTTCCTTGCAACTGGATGTTCAGGCCATCCGCCGCGCGCGGGAGTTCGTCCTGTTCGGAATCCCGCTGCGCTTTGTGGCGCCGGAGGAGTTAATCGCTTACAAGCTGGCGCGCTGGGAGCCGATTGATCAGAACGATGTGCGTGGGGTGCTGGAAGCCCAGCGGGATCATCTGGACTTCGAATACCTGGAGACGGCGGTCCGGGGCCTGGCGGAGGAGGCGGGGCTTCCGGAGCTGTGGTTGCGCTGGATCCACCTGAAGGAGGAAATCCTGGGATGAGCCCATTGCGTCTGGAGATCGTCACTCAGGAGCGTGCCCTTTTCAGCGGGGACGTCGATATGGTGGTGGCTCCTGGTGTGGAGGGAGAGCTGGGGATCCTGCCCGGGCATGCGCCGCTGCTGACGGCCCTGGGTATTGGGCCGTTGCTGGCCCGAAGGGGCAGCGAGGAGCTCTGGTTTGCGATCCATGGGGGATTCATGGAGGTGACCCCGGAGAAAGTGATCGTCCTGGCGGATGTGGCGGAACAGGCAGAGGAGATCGATATCGCGCGGGCTGAGGAGGCCCGTCAGCGGGCGGAGCAGATCCTGAAGGAGCGGCCGGCCGGCGTTGACCTGAGCGCTGCCCTGGCTGCCCTGCGCCGCTCCCGGGTCCGTCTGGAGGTAGCCCGCCGCCGCCGCATCCGTCGTGAGGGATCCGCCGGATAAAGCGCCTCTTCCAGGATGACCGGGCGTTGTGGGGTCTGGAGGGCGCAGCCACGGCGTGCCTGCCAGGCCTGTAAACTTCAGCCGGACAGAAAACCAGCGGGCTAACGAAGGCGGCCTGTCCAGCCCACGAAACACACGGCACAGGGACTTCACGATGCTGACCAAGCGTTTGGGGATCGATCTAGGCACTGCAAATGTGCTGGTCTACGAGGTCGGCCGGGGGGTCGTCCTTCAGGAGCCTTCTGTTGTGGCCATGCCTGTGGACGGGGATGAGATCCTGGCGGTGGGGGAGGAGGCCCGGGCGATGTATGGCCGCACCCCGGAGATCATTGAGGTGATCCGACCTCTCCGGGATGGCGTGATCGCGGATTACTATGTGACCGAGCGGATGCTCCGATATTTTATCACCAAAGTCTGTGGCCCCATTCGCCTTTTCCGCCCCCACGTGATGATTTCGGTCCCGTATGGGGTGACCAGCGTGGAAAGCCGCGCGGTGCATGAGGCC
This sequence comes from Chloroflexota bacterium, assembly GCA_030550075.1. GTDB lineage: Bacteria > Chloroflexota > Anaerolineae > Thermoflexales > Thermoflexaceae > Thermoflexus. The sequence goes on from JAUQQB010000090.1 coordinate 8,114, forward strand.
GCTGTGGCCGCAGGGGCCCATCCTGGCCACGTTTATCTGATCCCGGAACCCCTGGCTGCCGCGCTGGGGGCGGGGCTGCCTGTGGATACCCCCACGGGCAATATGGTGGTCGATCTGGGCGGCGGCACAACGGAAGCAGCTGTGATTTCCATGCTGGGGATTGTGACCGCGCACTCGGTGCGGGTGGGCGGCATTCGAATGGATGAAGCGATCATCGGTTATGTGCGCCGGAAATATAACATGGCCATCGGAGAGCCGACGGCCGAGCAGGTGAAGATCCAGATCGGAACCGCTCTCCCCCTGGACCCTCCCCTGACGATGGAAGTGCAGGGAAGGGATCTGGTCACCGGACTGCCGCGCACCATCACCCTGAGCTCGGACGAGGTGCTGGAGGCGATCCAGGAACCGCTTCAGGCGGTCATTGGAGTGGTCCGGGCCGTTCTGGAACGGACGCCTCCGGAGCTGGCGGCGGATATTATTGACCGGGGGATGGCGCTGGTCGGTGGCGGAGCGATGCTCCGGCGGATCGATGAGTTCCTGACCCAGCAAACCGGCGTTCCCGCCTATGTGGCGGATGCCCCCATGGCATGTGTGGCCATCGGAGCAGGAAAGGCGCTGGAGCATATTCACCTGTTTCAGCGAACACTGACCACGCTCTGGTCCTCCATATAGCCTCTAAGGTCTCGCTGTTTTCTCCTGGGGGCTTTGGGGGGCGAGCCGCGCGCCAAAGGCGTGCGGCTC
>JAUQQB010000091.1 GCA_030550075.1 Chloroflexota bacterium
GGGCGGCGGAAGGGCCAGGGATCTCCGGGGATGGCCGGTATGTGGTTTACGCAACCCGGGCGAAGAACCTGGGCGGGCTGGCGATCGGGCCATGCCCGCCGCGGGCGGCGTGGGGGCGGCCGTGCGACCTGCGCCTGGCGGTGTGGGATCGGGAGCGGGGGCGAACGGTTGTGCTGAGCCGGGGATGGGACGGGCGAACGGTGGAAGGCCCCAGCTACGATCCGGTGCTCTCGGCCGATGGCCGATGGCTGGCCTGGACCTCGGAGGCCATCGGGTGGACGCAGCAGGTGGTGCCAGTTTCTGGAAACCGGCCTGCCCCCTACCTTTACCTGGCGGAACTGGAAGCTCTGCTTCAGATCCAGAAATAGCCCATTAGACTTTTTGCACAATAATTTTTCCTGTTGGGAGGACGTTCCACCCTTTGGGGTGGGAGAGCGGATCCGGCGACGCTTTCAGCCTTCCGGCCTCGTCGGTCCATCCGGAAGTTCACAATGCCCACCACCGCCAGAAACACCGTGTCATAGAGCGCCCGCATATGGCGGAATACCGACGACAAGATCCGAAAACGCTTCCACCCGCCGATCGGATGCTCCACCCCCCTCCGCATCGAAGCCAGTTCCTGATGGGCCCGCTTCGGATCCGGAAGCCCAGGAGGATTCCGCCGCGCCTTGTGCGGGGTCCTGATGCTCCGGTCCGGATCGTCATTTTGCAGCCCATCGAAGCCCGCCTCGCCGATCCCCATCATGGATTCAGGGATTTGCCGGATCATCCCCGATTCCACCGCCAGGCGCAAATCGTGTTGGGAACCGGGCGCCGAGAAACTCGCCCCGCGGATATGCCCCTGGTGATCCACCGCGAGGACGATCTTGCGGGTATGGGTTTTGCGGCGCCCGGAGGAATGTTGCCGTTGCGCCTCGGGGTCCTGCGGGCGCTGAATGCGCTGTTCGGTTCCATCGATCATGGCCGGCAAATCGGGGAAGATTGCCGAAGCCAGAGGAGGGTCATCAACAACATATTGGGGAGGGAGAGGCGATCTTGGCGCCCGCCCCCGATGGCCCGGCGGCGATCCGGTCGGCTCAGCCGTTCTTGTCTCTGCTGTTGCCACACCGGCAGAAAGCGAGCCAACTGTTCTTCGAACTTCTCCACCGTCAAGCCGGTGAGGGATCGAAACAGCATGGGCTTCGAACGGAGAACGTCCACCGAAAGCACGGCCGACTCTCCCCAACGAGAGGTCTTAACTGGAAATAATATACCCCAGCCTATTGTGCAACAAGTCTAAAGCTGGAGAAACCCGCGTCTCGGGCTTCAGACCCTATCAAGGTTGTAAAGATGCTGGGGACTTGCACCTATGTCTATCAAGGTCATGCCCGATGGTTTAACTGCCCCACCGGTGCTGGACGCTGCAGGACGTGTAATACAGCTAACTCCGCGCAGGCGGCGTGGCCAGCAATGGATCGCTGTGGCTCATGTTCCCGGAGCTGTTGCGATTGCTCCAGCGGCTGCCGGAACCAGGTCTATCTAAGTTGCAACAGCCAGGTGATGGTCAAGGATTTGTGCACGGGGACATCCCGGCAGATCACTATTGTGGATTGTGGGCCCAACCAGAACCAGTATTGCACGGCCGGATGCGGATGGCCGGATTGCCTCCGATATTCCACCCCCATTATTGATCTAACGCGTCCGACCTTCGCCTGGTTTCATGATCCTGCCCAGGGATGTTTTTCCTGCGAGGTTTGGGTGACAATTCCGTGCTGAGGAGGTTTCCGATGGAACGGCGTGGCCTGCATCTGGGAATCTTGATCGGGCTGGGGTTGGGGCTGGCCTGCGCGGTTCAGGGTGGCGCCGCTCCCGGCGTGCCGGGTTCCCCCACAAGTCCGGTTGCCCCGTCCGCCTCCCCCTCGCCCACGGTCCTGCCCTCCCCTTCCCCCACACCGGGAGAGTCATCCACCGGGTCGGCCCAGCCGGCCCGTCTCGGCGAATCCATCCCCCCGCCCTCTCCTTCGCCGATTCGGGAGGGGCCGCCGACGCTCCCGCCCTTCACCCCGCCGCCGGGCTTCGACCCGGCGGTGTATCCGCCCCCCACCCCGGCCGCCCCCAACGTCTACCTCACTTACGCTGCCGCCTGCCCGAACCTGAGCGGGACGGAGCCCGGCCCTCCGCCCACCCCGGAGGACGTGTTGCAACTCCTGCAAGCGATGACCGCTGAAGATCCGCAGCGTCGCCAACAAGCCACCGACCCTGCCTTCTGGCCGCTGCTGCAAGAGGTGAGGATCCAGGAGGCCCCTGGACCGGAACAACTCATGCCTCCTCGTCCGGCGATGGAGAGCCCATATGGGGAGCTGCTGCGCAATGGGTGTGGCGAAGCGGTGATGGCGCGCACCTGGTGGGTGGAGGTATGCCCGGGGCCGTGCGCGAATCCTCAGGCGGCGCAGATGGAATCGCTGAAGGGGCACGTGTATTTGATCCGTCGCCGAGGGCACTGGCTGATCTGGGCGATGCGCTGACTCAACAAGGAGACGATCGGCCCCGGGCTTTCCAATACAGGATCCAGGACTCATGCCGCCCCGGCGCGGGAGGTGGAGGCCCTGAGCGAAGGGCGGCTGCGGGTGCGAAGTCTCCGGGAACCGGAGGTCCAGACCCTGCTGAACCGGGCCCGACCCGGCTGGCGATGGGAGCCGATGCTCCTGGAGGCGGAAGGGGAGCAGGTGCGGGTCTATGCGGGCCTGGCGATGCGGATGCGGTTGGTCCGAATCCTGGAGCATCTTCTCCTTGCCGAGCAGAAAGATCCTGCCTCCTCCTTCCTCCTCGCAGCTGGGAACTGCGGGGAGGAGGGAGAAAAATCTGAGGAGCTTTCATTGAGCGCCCATGGATGCCACAGGTCAAGGAGATCCGTCCAGGAGGGAAAGATGAAGGCTCAAGTCTTCCAGCGATGGCAGGTCCCTGTGATCGCCCTATCGGGTATCTTGATGCTGGTGATACCCGCTTTGTACATTCCCTTCCCGGAGGTGCTCAAATATTGGGCCCTCACCCTGGGGTTTCTCTCCATCCCACACTTATATCCGGTCTTTCCCCCTTCCCTAATCCCCACCGAGCTCTCTCGGCGGATTGGGTTGGTGCTCTGGATCCTCTGCTTTGGTTTGACATTGAGCGCGGGCTCTCTCCGGCTGCTACAGGAGTTTTTTGATGCATTGGCGCTGATATTTCTTCTCGCCCTGCCAATCCCCAGGATCGGACACTTCTTTGTCCCGATTTTGCTCAGCATCGTGCTGTTCTTCGGAACTCAAGTGGCGCTGGCGACATGGTTCCACGCTGCAGGCGCCCTATGGGTCGCCATCACCGGCACCCTGGCCGTTGTCCTGGGTTTCTTAGCAGGCATCCCGATCGCCAGGGTCTTCCGGATTCAGCGCCATGGCGTAAATCGTTAGGGCGCTTAGAAGGAGTGGTCGCCCTGGAATCCGGAACCTGCGCTCAACCGCGCCTGCTTCCAAATATGCACCCACAAGGATCGCCTGACCGGACAGTGCGCTGGCGCTGCGATCCTTAGCGCCTTCTCCCCGACTCGCTTTCGCAGCTGAATAGAGCTCCCTACCAGCACACCACCCCCTATCCCGCCATAAGGCCGGAATGATCTGCCGTCCCCTCCTGCTGCTTCATCGATTTTTGTTTTGAGAATATGACGATGAAGGCCAACGGCCCCAGGGACTGTGAGGAGGGGGGATAAAAAGGATCCTGGGGGTGGGCCGGATACCTTCGGTGCCCAGCCCATCCCCAAACCCCCATAAGCCGGGAAGATGCTGCAGATGCGCTCCTTCATCTCTCGCTCTTCGCTTTACGGCCCAGCTATGGATCCCTTTCCGCAGCCAGTTGCGCTTTAAACCACTGCACTAACCGTGGGCTCACGCGAACCGAACTTTTCGCCAGGGCCTCCACCGCTTCTTCGGCCTCTTCCCGTGAGAGGAGCCCGGCCTGGTAGGCGATCAAAAGCACTCCCAATGTTCCCTTCACCCGGAGACCCAAAGCGTCAGCTGTCTTTCTGCCTAACTTTTCATCGATCAGCACCCAATCCGCCTGGAGCTCCTGAGCCAGCTGGATCACATCCAGCTCTCCCGGGTCGAGGCCTAAAAGAGCCGGGGGAAGAGAGGGCTTCTCTTTCGGTTCTTTCACCAGAATCCAATCGGCTTTTTCGACCTCATCAGCCCCTGGTCGCCCCCGGCCATGGAGGACGATCTCTTTATAGACCGAGGCGGGAACAATCACTTCATCAAAAATGGCCTTCAGGAGATGAAGGCGGCCTGTTATAGAGAGGGCAATCAGAGGGGTGCTGTTGACGACGACTCGGGTCATTGCCGCTTTGCCTTTGCAGCAAGCTGGCGGCTGGTTTCAGCCTCCCGTTCCAGTTCTTCCTCCGGGTAATCAATAACAGCGAAGCCGCTCTCCGAAAGGAGGCGATAGAACTCCCATCGGTCGCAACCCAGGATCTGAGCTCCCAGGCCGCTGGAGATCCGCCCCAATTCGTAAAGCTTGCCCAGCGTGTAAACCAGCGCCTTCTTCCGGAAAGATTCCGGGTCTTCTTTCAGCGCCACCAGCAATTCGGCAGGAAAAACCACCTCAACGTCCATTGTCGCTCCCCCTTGCTGGTCTTTGGCACAGATCTCGAACTCATTCTATCGTTTTTGAATTAACCTGCAAAGTCCCCACAAAGGGCGCAACGGATGGAGCCAGTGTGAACCTGCATCGTAAAGGGCATAAACGTTCCCAGCGCTCCTGGCAGGTCCAAGCTCCGGTGGCGCGCCGTTCGCAGCCACAAGATCCAGCGCCTGCAGGACCAGGCGACTTGACCGGACGGTGCGCTGGCCCCATGATCCTTAAAGCCTCCTCCCCGACCTACCTCTGCGGCCGGATAGGGCTTCCCCGCTGGCGCACCACCCAGCCCGCTACAACGCACGAACAATCTGCTCTTCTCTCCCATCTTGCGGGCTGCAGCTCTAAAGACCCCCGTCCTGGGGATGATAGACCCGCCATGGGGATCCCTGGGGGAGCCTCTCCTCCCGCCAGCGGGCCGTGGCCCTGGGAGTCGCCCGCGGCTGGAGCGACAAAGAGATCACCCAGGCCCTCCGCCTCCGCCCCGCCTCCCTCCGCACCCACCTCCGCCGCCTCCTCCATCGCCTCAACCTCCCCGACCGGGTCGCCCTCCGCCAGTGGGTGCGGATGGGCGGCCTGGACCATCCCCTCATCGCCCCCCTCCTGGACCGGGAAGACCCCCCCACCCCTCGGAGAGGAGCTCACGCTCTAACCTCCTTTCCTCAAAAAATGGGGACAGCATGTCCCCCCAAAATGGGGACGCAGGCCGATGCCGAAGGCGATAAGCTTGTAAGTAGAATCTTTGTAGAAGGAGGTGGATGAGGGCGCGTGATCTGCTTGACGATGCGGGATGTTCCCTTTGCGCCGCCCTGGCGCGGGAGGTGGAGGCCCTGAGCGAAGGGCGGCTGCAGGTGCGAAGTCTCCGGGAACCGGAGGTCCAGGCCCGGCTGGACCGGGCCCGGCCGCTGGGCCTGACCACCCGGACGGTGGAGCCCCGCATGGCGAACCTCTTGCAGAAGTTAGGGGTGGTTTCGTGATTGGAGGCGGTGCTCTGGTGAAGACGCACGGGTTCCTCCCGAGCCGGATGGAGTAGAGATCGACCTGTGGAAATCCACAGGTCCGAAGCCCGTAATTTCCATCGTAGACAGCGGCACAAGATCGGTTAGCATGAAAGATGCCACCGGCGGAAGGCCGGCGAGGATCACGACAAAAGGAGGTGTGAAATGCGTGGGATCCGGTCTCTCGCAGTGTTTGTGTTATTGATGATCTGAGCATCAAATCGGGCGCAGTGCTGGCCCAGGAACCACCGCCTGGTGACCCTGGAATTCAAGCCATCGAGGACACCATCCATGTACCCATGGACACCAGCGCATACGATTACGCAGATAACGTTATGAGGGCAGGCGACCACGGCTGCAATGATTACTGGGCCATCTTCCACTCCAATTACCCCAATCTGCCAGGAGGAGTCTGGGCCGACAACCTGATCAACCAAGGGCACATCATTCTGCACAATGGCCTGGATGGCTACTTCCGATGCGGTAACGGCCGATGCACCACATATTTGTGTACCAAGCATGGGGGGGCGCTAATGCGTGGTCAGTGAAAGGGAGGTGGTAACTATGCATGTGGAACGCTTTCACCGATTCAGGCAGGGCACCATCCTGGCACTGGGGACGCTTCTCCTGGTGTTGAGTTGGTTGGTGCTGTTCTGGTGGCTTGATGAGTTTGCCATCCTTTCCCTTGTCCCTTACGATGACGTGATGCCGGAGGCCCGCCCATCCCCAGACACCTGGCAGCGTCAGCTCAACGATACTTTTGAAATTCCCCCATGGAGACACGTGCCTGCTTGGCTTCTCGTAAGCGTCAGCATTGCTCTTTTTATCATCGCTCTTGGTCGCACTTCCAAATGGCCCGCGGTGGGTGTACGACTTGAGCTGTACTTTGCTCTATCAAACTTTCTGTTCGTGGCGGTCTCGTTCCTGAGCGGTTTTGCCCTCGTCTTCCTACCAAACCTGCCGGTTTTGAAAGCGGGCGAATACTATCCCCCGGGGTATGAATGGACGTACAGATTCATATTAGCAGACACCGTGTTCCTGATACTGTGGTTGGTTCTCCAGGCCTGGGGTATACCCAAATGGCTGTTGAGTCGCTTCCCCCACGAAGCGGCGAACCGATGCCTCGATGTTTAGTACCGGGGCTTTTTGCAGGTAGTCTCCCTCTTGAGTGTTCCTGGGAGATGAGGCATACTTTGTCTAACCCAGACCTCAGGAGGAATAAGAATGCCCGACTTGACTAAAGTTGGGGATTTCTGCCCTAATCCTGCTTGCCCGGATTATGGCAAGCGTCAAGCAGAAAAGCGAGGCAACATCAAGAAGTCGGGCAAAACCAAAAAGGGGAGGCAACGCTTCCTTTGCAAACGCGTGCTGTGAATTCAATGCTGACCAGACGGGGGGTTTTGTTATACAACACTCGTGCGGGGCAAGCCCCTTCCCCTGGGGTAGGTGGGACCGCCTTCGGCGGCCCCACCTACCCCAAAATCCCCCATACGGAGGAACCAGTTGGCGGACTGGCCTGACAGGTTCTTCTCACCACTGTGGCGTTTATCTTGCACCAACTGTTGGCCCTCGGCGTTTAGAATTCACAGCGTAAGGCATGCTCCTATGGAGGGAGACCTATGAGTGGGATGTGGATCTGGCGAGGCCTCTGGATTTCCCTTGGTCTTTTCCTCTTCTGGTTGAATGCGACCTACCCGTTCCCCAACGTCGATTCCCTGCTGGGAAAGGGACTTGGCCTAACGTTTGTCCTCTTCGGTCTGTTCCTCAATCCCAAGGAGTGGCAATTCGAGCTGCCTTTTCGAATGCCCCAGTCGATCGTGCTTCTCATCCCTCTAGCCTTTCTGATCCTGACTCTGAGCCGGATTCAATGGGGGGCTCCCAATCGGATCGATGCCCTGCGAGGGATCTGGGCCTTGATCGTTTGGGGACTTTATCTTTACCCCTTTGGGCTTCGTCTCTGGAAGAAGCAGCGTGAGGTATGAACGGATGGGGCACGGCCGGCACACAGGTGGAAGGTCAAGCCTTTATCCAGCCAATGAGCCATTGCGCCGGATGCAGTGGGAATCGCTGGACCGCGCCCTATGAGATCGAGTGCCAGGCATGCGCCTCGCGGGATGATTGGTGCGTCGCTAGGTACTGTGTAACATGCATTGCTCCATGCGTCAAATGCGGAGCCGCGCCCAATCCGGTTGATTGCGGGATTTGCTTTTCCTGTATGCTGATCTGGTGCCCATGGTGCTCCAGCACCTGCTGCACCCAATGGATCCAAACCTTGCTGTCCATGCGGCCCTTGCCCGGGCCCTTGAGTAAGCAATGCGCATCGGATTCTTGTTGCCCAACAAACCGGGCAGAAGAGGGTGTGATGCGGTGGATGGCCCTGTCATCCACCCCATTGTCCCTTTCTCCCCTCGTCAGGCGAACCAGGTGAAAGGAGGTCTCTCGTCCACGAGCTGGATCCGGATTCTCAGGAAACACGGGAGTGAAATCGCTTCCTTTGCAGCAGGAAGCCTGATGCCTGGATTTGCAATATGGATACCGAGCGCTTCTCACGCGGATCGTCTGGTGTCGAATATTCACCTATTTTTGTCTTGATGAGTGTATTCAAATTATCACAAAAGGAGCAGCCTTTCACCTTCGAGCTTAGAACTTTATTTGCTGTAGCACTCATTGTTGTGTTTACTATGGAATGTATTCAATGTATTCGGGATGGGAAATTTTCCGGTTGGGTTTTGTGGGATGCTCTGATCGTGATAATCGGTGTAACCTCGCTCGCCCTGGGCTTTTGGTGATATATTTTTATTTCTAAGGAGCGGTGATAATGAGGCTCCATCCGCCACATTCAGTGTTACATGGTGAGGCGGGTCTTTGGCTTGTGATCGGCCTCCTCTTCCTGGCGAATTCGATCAGCCCGCTGGTGCAAACGAATTCCGGGCTCCCCTTTCTTCGCATCGCCTGGCCGATCCTGCTGCCCGCCCTCAACGTGCTCCTCGCCGTGCTCCTGGGACGGAGCCTGGCCCTCTCGATCCGGCAGGGCCCCCCGGAAACCACTCCACTGCCCACCCGGCGCATCCCCACCCCCTTCTGGATGCTGGGCCTGGCTCTAATTGGCCTGGGAACGGCCCTGGGGATCTACCAGGGATGGGATCCCCGGCGAGCGCTGGCCCTGGGCCTG
>JAUQQB010000092.1 GCA_030550075.1 Chloroflexota bacterium
AGCAGGGCGCCGAAGGCACCCTGCTCCGCCCCCAAAGCCCCCATGGGAAACGAACTGCGTAAGTCCTATTCTAATTGATTTTTATCCGGATGGTTACTTGCTTGAAGCAATGATGGCATGGAGGACCAATGATAAGAACCATTGTGGTGGTTCCCACTTATAACGAGGCGGAGAATCTTCCCCCGCTTGTGCAGGCGTTGCTCGGGCTGGGCCTGCCGGACCTGCGGATTATGGTGGTGGATGACCGCTCGCCCGATGGGACGGGTGAGGTCGCTGAGGCGCTGGCCCGGGAGTATCCGGGTCGCCTCATTGTGCTACAACGGGATGGCCCTCGGGGTTTGGGGCCCGCGTATCTGGAAGGCTTTCGTCTCGCGCTGCAGACCGATGCAGAGGCGATCGTTCAGATGGATGCGGATTTCTCTCATCCGCCCTCGACAATCCCCCGCATGCTGGAACGGATAGCGGATTATCACGTAGTGGTCGGATCCCGTTATGTGTCGGGGGGACGCGTGGATCCTCGCTGGGGACCTGGACGCTACTGGCTGAGCCGATGGGGAAATTTCTACGCACGCCTCATCCTGGGGCTTCAGGTTCGGGACGCCACGGCCGGTTTTAAGTGCTGGCGCCGGGACGCCCTGGCACGGATGCCCCTGGAGCGTGTGCGATCGACCGGGTATATCTTCCAGGTCGAGATGGCTTATATCGCCCAGCGCCTGGGATATCGGGTGTGCGAAATTCCGATCTTCTTCGAGGATCGGCGGGTGGGCCGCTCCAAGATGGACTGGCGGATCAAGCTGGAGGCCGCATTGCGAGTCTGGGAACTCCGCTGGCGGTATCGAGATTTGAAACCGATCTCACCCACCCGGAGTGAGAGCTTCCAATGAGCGGGGATCCCGTTCGCTTTGCTCACGCCCTGGCAGATGACCATCGGCAGCAGATCCTGCGGCTGCTTTGGGGCCGCGAACTCTGCGTGCGCGATTTGGTCCAGGCCTTGGGCCTTTCCCAACCTGCGGTCTCCTATCATCTCCACATCCTACAGCAGGCAGGACTTCTCCGCGCTCGAGAGGCAGGCCGCCAGACCTTTTACACCCTGGATCTGGACGCGCTGGATTACGGGTTGCGGGCGCTGCGGCTGGCCCTCCGGCCCACCCGCCGAAAGGGACGACGACGATAGCCTTTAGGGTTTTCGGGGTAGGAGTTACGCAGTTGAAAGCTCTAAAGGTGGAACGGAATGGCCCCCCCCCCCTTTCTCCCCCCGCCCCACGGCCCTTTGGGCCGTGGGGAGGGGGGAGAAAAATCCTTGCCCCCATGGGAAACGAACTGCGTAAGTCCTAAGGAAATACAGGCGGCTTCGTTGCTCCAGGAATTCATTTCTCCTTTTGAAGACGCTGGAGCATCCGGAGCGCCTGGCGCCCGAAATCCCCGAGGGGGTCCAGAAAGATCGTCTGCTCCAGCAGGCGGCGAGCTTCCTCGAGCTGACCCTCCGCCGCCAGCACTGCGCCCAGGCGGTAACGGATCGATGGACGGTTCGGGGCCATCCGGAGGGCCTGACGGAGGAGCCGCTCCGCTTCCTCCCATTCTCCTCGAAGATAATAGGCCCACCCCATCCACTCGTAGCCCTCCACCCGCTGGGGTGCCCGCCGAAGGATCTCCTGGGCAGCCTCGATGCCCTTCCCAATCCATACCTGATGGCCCAGATACAGCGTGGCCAGCATGCTCCAGATCTCCACGCTCTCCGGATCGGCCTCCAGAGCCTGGCGGAGCCAGTGTTCGGCCGCCAGGAGATCTCCGGCCAGCATGGCCGCACGCCCTCGCTCCAGCGCATAGAGGGGATTCGGATCCAGTTGATAGGCAGCCGCGAATCGCCCCCGTGCTTCCTGATATTTTCCACGCTCCAGGAGATAGAGGCCCCAGAAATAATGGACCTCGGGAAGCGTGGGAGAGCCCTCGCCTGCCCGCTGCAGCCACGGGCTCCCATCCAGCCCCAGGCGTCCCATCGCGTAACCGAGCGCGGCCATCGCCACGCGATCTTCCGGGTGCATATGGACCCAGCGAGCCAGGGCCAGACGAGCTTCCCCCCAGTACCACGCTCCTAAGAGCGCCAGGCCCCACCGACGCAGCGTTTGATCCAGAGCGCTCTCCTCACATGAACCGTTCAGGGCGCATGGCGCAGGCAGGAGATCGGCCCATTCCTTCCAGGGGGAAGGAAGGGATGTGAGGAGGACGCGAGCTGCTTCCGGATCCTGAGCGCCTCGCATGAGACCCCACCGGAAACGGATCGGTTGATCATTCGGATGATAGAAGGCCCCGGTCTCCCAGGCCCTCCGGGCGTCGGGCTCATCGCCGAGGACCAGGGCGGCTTCCGCCCAGCGCCAGAAGGCCTCCCGATCCGAAGGCACACGGAGCGCCCAATCCCGCCAGCGCGCGCGCGCCTGCTCCCATTCCCCACGTTGCGTGGCGATCTCCGCCAGACCCCGGAGCGCCCACGGATCCCCCAGTTCCATTGCGCGCCGCCAGGCCCTCTCGGCTTCATTCAGCTCTCCCAGGGCCGCGTGCGCGCGGGCGACGCGATGCCAGACCGCCGGGTCCATCGGGCGCAGGGCCAGGGCTGCCTGATAGGCTCGTTGCGCCGAGAGGCCCTGTCCATCCGCCCAGAACGCATCCCCCTCGCGGATCCAGCGCGCCACCGGAACCCCGGTGGGGTCCAGGGTGAGCAATATCGAAAGCGCGATCAGCCCGCTGATCCATGCCGCTCGTCGCACCGAAGCTCCAGGTGGGCGCTGGCGAAGCCATCCCAGAGGAATACGGGTGGAATTAAAATTAAAGAGATTGCGAAGGGCGACCCGGAGGCCGCCCATGCGGTCCGGATTCTTCTGAAAGCTGGGAGTTCCTTCGGAGAACGAAAGCATGGCGTTACAGGTGGCTATTGTGGGGGCCGGCGCGGCAGGCCTGGCAGCCGCTTATGATCTGACGCGCGCAGGAGCGCGGGTCGTCGTCTATGAGGCGGCACCCCAGGCCGGCGGGCTGGCCTCCGGTTTCAAAGCGGAAGGCTGGTCCTGGTCTCTGGAGCGATTCTACCATCACTGGTTCGCCTCCGATACGGAGATCCTCCGTCTGATTCGGGAGCTGGGCCTGAGCCATCGGGTGCGGTTCCCCCGCCCGATCACCGCCGTGTGGTATAACGAGCGGCCCTATCCCTTTGACAGCCCCCTGGCTGTCCTCCGTTTCCCCGGCCTTTCCCTGATGGAAAAGTTCCGGATGGGTCTGGTGATCGCCTATCTCCGCCTCACCCCTCGCTGGGAGCCGCTGGAGCGGGTGGCGGCCCATGAGTGGCTTCCCCGTTATATGGGGCGGCGTGCCTACGAGCGGATCTGGCAGCCGCTTCTGGAGGGAAAGTTCGGGGAGGCCTACCCGGAGATCAACATGGCGTGGTTCTGGGCGCGTATCCATAAGCGCAGCCCGCGGCTGGGGACCTTTGAGGGCGGCTTTCAGGCGTTCTTCGATCTTCTGGTGGAACAGATCCGCCGCCAGGGCGGCGAGATCCGTCTGTCGACCCCGGTGTTCCGGCTGGAGCCGTCGGAAGGGGGATGGAAGGTGGAGGCAGCGGATGGCTCCGCCCATTATGATGCCGTGATCGTTACCACCTCTCCGCGCCTGCTGGTCCGGCTGGCCCCGGCGCTGCCGGCTTCTTATGTGGGCCAGCTGCTGGCCCTGCGCTCCCTGGGGGCGGTGGTCCTGATCCTGGCGCTGGATCGCCCCCTCACGCGTGGGGTTTACTGGATCAACCTCCCCAAGCGGGCGGGCTTCCCCTTCCTGGCCCTGGTGGAACACACGAATTATATCCCGGCGGAACATTACGGCGGGGAACACCTGGTCTACTGCGGCGATTACCTCCCGCCGGATCACCCCTATTTCTCGATGTCGCCGGAGGAGATCCTGCGGACATTCCTGCCCGCGCTTCCGCGCTTTAACCCGTCCTTTCGGCCGGAGTGGGTCCGTCGATACTGGGTCTTCCGGGAGCCCTACGCCCAGCCGGTGGTCCCGGTGAACTATTCCCGGATGATCCCGGATCTGCGCACGCCGCTGGCAGGTCTTTACTTCGCCAGCATGAGCCAGGTGTATCCCTGGGATCGAGGGACGAATTACGCGGTGGAATTGGGCCGGCGCATCGCGGGTCTGATCCTGGAGGATTGGGCGCATGGCCGTTTGGGGTCGCCGCTCTCTGTGGAGGCGGTGTCGCTAAGGGCTTCCGTTTAGAATCTGGGATGTTCTGTTGCAAACTGGGGGCTCCCCATGCCGCGAAGCGGCGTGAGGAGGGGCGAACGCGGAACCCGAGCGGGCACCGCCAGGATCGCAAGAGAGCAAGTCCAGGGGATCTGCGGGGCGGGCCGCCCCGGCCCTCAGACCGCTGATCCGGTGGAGGGGCGCATGGCGGATGAGGAGCTTCTGGCCATTCTGGCGGCACAACCGTTGTTTCGCCGTCTGGATCCTGAGGAGCGGGCCCGGGTGGCGGCGCGGATGAAGAGGAAAACCCTCGCCCCGGGGGAAGAGCTGTTCATCGAAGGCGAGGTGTTCCCCGCCTATTTCATCCTCCGCTCCGGTCGTCTGGCCCTGCTGCGCATTGGCGCGGATGGTGTCGAGCGCCTGGTCCGGCACCTTCAGCCCGGGGAAGGGATCGGCACTCATGCCCTCTTCCTGAACGACCCGCGGGATGTGACGGCCCTGGCCATCACGCCGGTGGAAGGTTGGCTGCTGGAGAAAGCGGAGTTCGATGCTCTGCTAGCGGAGCATCCGGATCTGATCCATCGTCTGGAGCTGCCCCCGGATGTGGAAGCGCGCCTGCGAGCTCCCCGGTTTCCATGGCTGGAGCCGGATGAGCAGGTTCTGGCCGCCATCCACCGGCACTGGATCAGCCTGATCCCGGTCCTTCTGCCACCCCTGGTGCTCCTGCTGGTGTTCATCGTGCTGACAACCTTTCTGGTGGCCGAGCTGGGCTGGTGGCCGGCGCTTTTCTTCAACATGATCCCCTTGATCTTCCTCGGCGCTCAGGTGTGGAACTGGTGGGACGATCAATACATCCTCACCACGCGGCGGATCGTCCACATTGAGCGGGAGCGCTGGCTGTATATATTCCCCGGGCCGGAAACCCGGCAGGATATGCCGCTGGACCAGATCCAGGAGGTGCAGATCCTGCGGCGCACGCCGCTGGCCAGCCCCTATCTGTTCGATTTCGGGGATATCGAGGTGGAGGCGTTCAGCGGGCGGATCGCTTTCTCGAACCTGCCGCAACCGGATGCGATCCGGCGGCTGATCTATGAGCAGATCGATCGCCTGCGGGCGCTGCAGCAGGCACGCCAGCGCTACCGCCTGCAACAGGAATTGCGCCATCGCCTGGGTTTGGTCCCGGCGCCCTCCGAAGCGGCGTCTGTTCCCTCTCCTCCGCCCTCTCCCCCCGGTCTGGTGGGGCGGATCTGGCTGATCGTGCGGGCTGTGGCTCGCTATATCTTCCCGCCCCTTCGGGAGACGGTGGGCGATCGCATCATCTATCGCAAGCACTGGGTGGCCCTGTTCCGTTCGATCGGGCTGGGGCCGCCGGCGGGGCTGGGGTTGTGGATCCTGGGATGGGTTCTGCACGCCCACCACGTATGGCCGATCGACCGGATTGAGCCGGGGATCCGCTGGGGCGCTCTGATGTTGAGCGGGCTGCTGTTAGGCGTCTGGTGGTGGTGGCGCTTTGAGAACTGGCGAAATGACGAATACATCCTGACCTCCAGCCAGCTCATTCTCTCCCAGCGTCTGCCCATGTTGATGCGTGAAGAAACCCAAACCGCCAACCTGGCCCGCATCCAGAGCGTGGAGTATACGATTCCATCGATTCTGGCCCGCGTGCTCAACTACGGCCACGTGGTGGTCCGCGTCCCGGGTGGGGATTTCCACCTGCAGTATGTGGGTGGCCCCCGACAGGTGCAGCAGGAGATCACGCGGCGGATGGAGGCCTACCGCCGTCGTCTCCAGGAGGAGGAGTCGGCTCGACAGCGCCGGCATGTGGTGGACACCCTTGCCGCTTATGATCGCCTCCGCTTCGGACCTCCGGGGGTGAGGGGAGGGCCCGGGGTTTCGCCATGAAACCATCTAATTGGCTAGAGAGAGGGGTGGCCGGTGTAGGGGTCCCCTGCACCGGCCGCCGGATGCCCGGAACAGCCTGGCTTCCCGCCCTCTTCACGGCCTCCTTCCGGTGAGGTCTCCAGCCCATTCAGCGCTTCCTGGACCTGGCCTGATGGGTCCCGCGGTTAGTTATTAGGCCTTGTCGCGCTAAAGTAACAATCTGGAAGCCAATCGGGTGCTCCATTGAGGAGGGCTCCCCCCTCCTTTCCCTCTCCCCACCGCCCTTGAAGGATTGGGTCTCGCTCCAGCATCCCCCGCCTCCAGGCGCTTCTTTTGCACCGCGAGCCTTCATCATAGGATCGCCAGGAGATCACGGCGAAGCCCACAAAAGCACAAATCAGCACAAACTTTTCAGAACAATTGCTTTATTAACTATACATTACGAACATAAATATGATCTTGTCCTTCATGAAATTGTCAGGCATTTCTAATTGGCTAAATGGTAATCCTGAGAACGGCCCCGGATCTGTTCCTATGTTGAATAAATTCCAACCTTCTGCTTGACGGAGGGATCTCTAATATGCTATAATCACCTCAGTAGTTTTTCGGACCTGCCCCAACCCTGGATCAGGCCACGTGGTTGAGTGGCCTATCCTGGAGGGCCTCATGAAGATGCTACGGTATCGAGTGGGCGTGCTGGTGGGCGCGCCGATTGGGAGTCGGATGGTGTTATCCCTGGAGGAGGGACCGGGAGATCTGGGTTATGGGGTGGAGGTGGATTACCTCCGTGGGGAGATCGAACTGGTCCGCTCGGATCGCCGGCTCCTGGCCTCCGGAACGATCTCCACACAGATCCACACGCAGTGTGCCCGCTGTCTGGAACCGGTCGCCTTCCCCATGACCTTTGAATTCGAGGAAGCCTTTTTCCTCTCCCCGGTGGATATCCCCGGGGAGACGTTTTACGCAGTGACCGATGACGGATATCTCTTCCTGACAGCGCCGTTGCGGGAGCACATCCTGCTGAATACCCCGCTGCGGGTTCTCTGTCGTCCGGATTGTCGCGGGCTGTGCCCGGAGTGCGGTCAGAACCTGAACGAGGGAGAGTGCGGCTGCACCCGCGAGCCGGATCCCCGGTGGGCGGCCCTGGAGGCGTTTCGTTTGGGGGAAGGGACTGGTCGTATGGCCGCCGCCGGAGGAAAAGCAGAGACGTCCGACTGAGGCGCAGGCCTGAGAGCCAGGCATCCCGGGATTGTTTCCGGACCCTTTACCTGTGATCTGGAGAGGAGCGACGATGGCGAGCTTCGATGAGGTCATTGGGGAACTTCTTTCCCTGGCGGAACGGCAAGGTTATCTCACGGTTACCGACATCTTAGAGATCTACCCGGAAGCCGAGGAATCCCCCGAAGAGCTGGATGAGATCTGCCTGTGGTTGCAGGAAGCGGGCATTGAGCTCTACGATGACACCCGGATCAACGTCGAAGAAGAGGAGCGGTTCCTTCGCGAGCTTGAGGAGGAAGAGGAGGAGGAGGCGGAGGAACACTTCGAGACCAGCGATGTGGTCCTGGGGGAGGATGACGACCTGGCGGACATCGATGTGGACGATACCGTAGGGCTCTATCTGAAGGAGATGGCCCGCGTCCCCCTGCTGACCAGCGAGGAGGAGGTGCGGCTGGCCCGGCAGGTGTTCCGTGGGCAGCAGGCCGCCCGGCGGCTTCGGGAGGCCCGTCGCCTCTCTCCGCAGCAGCGGGCCCGGCTGGAGCGGCTGGTGGAAGAGGGCCGCAAGGCGCGGGAGCATCTCATCAAAGCCAACACCCGTCTGGTGGTGAGCATCGCCAAGAAATACATGGGCCGTGGGGTTCCATTCCTGGATCTGATCCAGGAGGGGAACCTGGGCCTGATGAAGGCGGTGGAGAAGTTTGATTACCGGCGGGGTTACCGGTTCAGCACCTACGCCACGTGGTGGATCCGCCAGACCATCACCCGGGCCATCGCGGATCAGAGCCGCACCATCCGGGTCCCCGTTCACATGAGCGATCGGATCCGCAAGCTGTATCGGGTGGCCCATGAGCTGGAGCAGAGCCTGGGCCGCAAGCCGACCGCTGAGGAGATCGCTGCTGAACTGGGGGTGGACCCCCGGAAGGTGGAGTGGATGTTCCGGGTTTCCTGGCAGCCCCTGAGCCTGGAAAACCCGGTGGGGGAGGATGAGGAGGACGAGCTGGGTTACTTCATAGAGGATGAGTCCTCGCCCTCCCCGAACCAGATCGCCTACCAGAACCTGCTTCGGGAGAAGATTGAGGAGATCCTCTCCACCCTGAGCCCGCGCGAGGCCCGGATCCTGCGGCTGCGGTTTGGCCTGGTGAACGGGCGATGTTACACCCTGGAGGAGGTGGGGAAGAAGTTTGGGCTGACGCGGGAACGCATCCGGCAAATCGAAGGGCGCGCGTTGCGTCGGCTGCGTCACCCGCGCCGGAGCCGCCAGTTGCGGGAGTTCCTGACCTGAACGAGCTCTCCTTAGCGAAGGGCTTCCGGAAGCCGGGCCGGCCACCTTCGGCGGCCGGCCCGGCTTTGTTTCTCCGGGAGAATTCTTGAGGGTGGGTAGTGCTTCGTCCAGATTTGTTTTGAGGATATAAGAGGGTGTGGGCCAATGGCCCCACCCCCCTTTCTCCCCCCACCCCCACCCCCCAAAGGCCGGGGGGGGGGGG
>JAUQQB010000093.1 GCA_030550075.1 Chloroflexota bacterium
GTGGGGAGGGGGGAGAAAGGGGGGTGGGGCCATTCCGTTCCACCTTTAGAGCTTTCAACTGCGTAACTCCTACTATAAAATGGAAAGATCTTCCCGGCAGTGGGAAGACCCTCAGACGGAAAGTTGCGCTATGATATAATCGCCTGTGACAAGATTCACACGAGGTTGGTGCCATGTTCACCCACGTTCGCGTGCCGGAAGATGGGAAGAAGATCGAAATTCGGAACGGGCAGCTGGTCGTTCCCGATTATCCCATCATCGGCTATATCGTCGGGGATGGGACGGGGCGAGACATTATGCCGGCGGCGATGAAGATCTGGAACGCCGCCGTGCAGAAGGCTTATGGCGGTCAGCGGAAGGTCGCGTGGGTTCGTCTCTACGCTGGGGAGGATGCAGAAGAGCTCTACGGCGAGCGCCTCCCGGAGGAAACGCTGCGCGCGATCCGAGAGTTCGTGGTGGCCATCAAAGGCCCGCTCACCACTCCGGTTGGTTATGGCTGGCGCAGCATCAACGTGCAGCTTCGACAAAGGCTGGATCTCTACGCCTGCGTGCGGCCGGTCAAGTGGTATCCGGGAGTCCCCTCCCCCTTGAAGGAGCCTCACAAGGTCAACATGGTGGTGTTCCGCGAGAACACGGAGGACGTTTACGCTGGGATCGAATGGGAAGCGGGGTCCCCGGAGGCCAAGCGGGTGGCGACGTATCTGAAGCGGACCTTTAAGATCACCCTGCCGCCCAACACCGGCATCGGCGTCAAGCCGATCAGCGAAGGGGCCACCAAACGGCTGGTGCGCAAAGCGATCCGCTATGCGCTGGAGAACGGCCGGCGCAGCGTCACCCTGGTCGGCAAGGGCAACATCATGAAATACACGGAGGGCGCCTTCGTCCGCTGGGGTTATGAAGTGGCCCGAGAGGAGTTCGGCGATGTGACCATCACGGAAGCGGAGGTTGCGGAAGGAAAGCCAGCCGAGGGGAAGATCATCATCAAGGACCGCATCGCCGATGCGATGTTCCAGCAGGTTCTGCTGCGCCCCGACGAATACGATGTGATCGCGACCCCCAATCTGAATGGCGACTATCTTTCGGAAGCCCTGGCGGCGCTGGTGGGCGGCGTGGGGATCGCGCCAGGAGGGAACATTGGGGATGCGCTCGCTGTCTTTGAGGCCACCCACGGCTCGGCCCCCAAATACGCAGGGTTGGACAAAGTGAATCCGGGATCGCTGCTGCTTTCGGGCGTGATGCTGTTCCGTTACATCGGATGGAATGAGGTCGCTGAGGCCATCGAGGCTGCCTTCACCCGCACCATTCAGCAGAAGATCGTCACCTATGATTTCGCCCGCCTGATGGAAGGCGCCCGAGAGGTGCGCACCGGCGAGTTCGCGGACGCCGTGGTCGCGAATCTGTGAATGTGGAAAGGGGCGGATCCTGAGGGTCCGTCCCTTTCGCTTTTCAATGATCTCCTCCCGGAGGTTCATGAGTGAAGTTCTCCGTCGCAACGGTGGTGGCGCTGTTTCGCTGCCCGGGCCACCGGGCTCCGATGGAACCGGTGGGCGAGCTATGGGCAGAAGCGAACTGGGGCATCTACGGAGATGCTCACGCCCGTCCCGATTCCTCCCGTCAGGTCCTGTTGATGGATCTGGAAACCCTGGAAGCGCTGGCCCTGTGGCCGGGGGCTGTGCGGGAGAACATCACCCTTCGAGGCCTGCCCTTTCATCAGCTTCGCCCCGGCGATCGTCTTCAAATTGGAGACGCCCTCCTGGAGATCACCAAGCCCTGCACGCCATGCGCCCGGATGGATGAAATCCGTCCCGGACTTCAGGAGGCCTTGCGCGGCCGACGGGGAGTGCTGGCCCGTGTCCTCGAAAGCGGATGGATCCGCCGGGGAGATCCGGTGCACTGGCTGAAGTCTTCAGAGCTCCCCTCATAATGGGAAATCCCCGAGAAGACAAGAACACGCCATAGGCAACTTTATCCTCTCATGAAGGAGTCCATGGAGGGAGGGAAATGCAAGACCCCTCTCCTCTTCTCTACCCTTTCCAGGGCCCAGAGGGCCCTGGAGAGCCCCCCAAACCCAGGGAAGTTACACCTGGCGTAAGAACTGAAGTTCCGGCCTCTTTTCTCGGAGCCATGAAATTCCCAATTTCACAAACTTGTGATATATAAGTTCTAGAACTTCTAAATGGGAGTGGGGTTGACATGGCTTCCGTTCGCAAAGTGCCAGACATTGTCATCGGGCGGCTGCCGATCTATTTAAGGGCCCTGCAGGTGATGGCGGCGGAAGGACGGGAGGTCACCTCCTCTCAGGAGCTCGGGGAGCGTCTGGGGATTAGCTCTGCCCAGATCCGGAAAGATCTTTCCTACTTTGGGACCTTCGGGAAACAGGGGACAGGCTATCGGATCCCGGACCTAATGGAACGCCTCAAACAGATCCTGAAGGTCGATCGGACATGGGATATGATCCTGATCGGAGCGGGCAACCTGGGGCATGCCCTGGCGCAGTATCAAGGCTTCACCCCTCGAGGGTTCCGGCTCGTGGGGATTTTCGATAACGATCCGGAGAAGATCGGGCGGCCGATTGGGTCTCATATCATTCGGGATGTGCAGGAACTCTGGACCTTTGTACGGGAGCATCGGGTTCAGATCGCCATGATCGCTGTTCCTGCCTCAGCTGCCCAGCAGGTAGCTGATCTCTGCGTGGATGCGGGGATCCGCGCGATCCTGAACTACGCTCCAATTCACCTGAAAGTCCCACCTGGGGTCCTGGTTCAACACATCGATCCGGCGATCCATCTTCAGCAAATGACTTATTATCTGGAAGACAAGGCCTGATCCGGACCTCAGATAAGTTGGCCGATTCCATGGATCAGGGGGTTTTGGGGATGGCGGGGCCGCCAAAGTTGGCCCGCTCGCTCCCCCCAAAGCTCTCGAAGGGGGAATCCAGGGTTTACTGAACACGGCTTCTTTGGGATAGTGTGGCGGGCAGCGAAGCCGCCTGCCCGGTTACGTTAGGCCCCTGGCTTGCAACTAACCGCTCGCTGCAGGAATCGATGTGGGATGTGGAGGATAACCCCCCATCACCCCCCGAGGGAATCTTGCCTGAATGGAGCGAAGCCATGCCCGATGATTTGCCTCTCGGAAAAAAGTTCATCGCCATCGCCGGGAACATCGGGGTAGGGAAATCCGCGCTGACCGAGCGGCTCGCCATGGCGCTCGGATGGGAGCCGTTCTTCGAAGCCGTGAATGACAATCCCTACCTGGCGGATTTCTACCAAGATATGGCCCGCTGGGGCTTTCACTCTCAGATCTTCTTCCTGGGGCGACGGCTCCGGCATCATATCCTCCTGCTCCAACGGCCCCACTCGGTGATCCAGGATCGCACAATCTATGAGGACGCGGAGGTCTTCGCCAGAAACCTGTATGAGCGGGGGGATCTGAGCGAGCGGGATTGGAGAGTCTATCGGGAGCTCTATGAGACCCTGCTGATGTTCCTGCCACCTCCCGACCTGGTGCTTTACCTGCGGGCTTCTGTTCCCACCCTGCAACACCGCATCGCCATGCGGGGACGCCCCTTTGAACGAGCGATCTCGGCGGATTACCTGGCCCGTCTGAATGATCTCTACGAGGAATGGATTCAGCGTTTCGATTTATGTCCGGTTCTCACGATCCCGGCAGATTATTTGGATTTCGTCCAACACCCCCGTCATCTTCGCCTGATTGTGAACAAAGTGGCTGAGAAACTCCGAGGGAAAGAGGTGGTCACCTTTGATGATACGCTGGAAGATCCGGTCAAGGAGTCCGGATGAGGCTTCGATGGAGCCGGTTGCCTCGGGCGACCGACTCCATTAAGCTTCAACTTTCCTGCGGCCCGGAGGGCCGCGGGGAGGAGCTTATTCCACACAAGCCCTTGTCGAACCCACTTGCGATTGGCTGGATTTGCAGTAACGATTCTGCTGCGGGAGAGGGGGGATGAAAGGGGGTGAGGGACCAGAGCCCCCCAAAGCCCTGTAGCCTAGATCGTTACGATTTGCATAGATAGAACCCACTTTGTTACTCGAGGGGAAGAAAAACTATCCATCCCTTCCTCCCCCATATCCTGGAGCTGTGAGGAAGGGCCCTGGCATCTTTTCCACCCCAAATGCCAACACTTGCCCCCAATTTGGAGAGGATTGCACGGTATGAAGTCAGCCCCGGCTGAATGGGAGGTTCTTCAACATAAGGAAGGGAATAGCATGAGCGCATCGTCATGGATCCGCAGATTTATCACGGAAAACCGTGCATCCGAGGGCATCCGGATCATGGTCTCGGTGATCCTGGATAACTTGGCGGAGGGGTGGTCGCCGGAAGAAATCATCGCCGAGCATCCTCCCCTAACGATTGAAGACATGCGGGCCGCTATCGCCTTGCCGCCGACCGGGTTCGAGAGGAGGAGGCGGCTCCGTTGCGATGATCGGCAGCCCGCGATTTGAATGAGGAAGGTTTGCACAAAGGAAATCCCTTTGCTATACTTGAAGGCAAAACGATTCCACAACTGAATACGTGTGCCGCTCTTATCCAGAGTGGGTGGAGGGACCCGGCCCGAGGAAGCCCCGGCAACCTGCCCGCTAAAGCTCGCGGCCGACCGGCGAACGGCCGCGCGGGTAAGGTGCCAAGTCCGGCAGAAGCGTTCGCCGCGCTTCTGGGAGATAAGGGTGGCCTGAACTCAAGGCCCCTTTTCCCAGAAGGGGCCTTTTTGTTTATCTACCAGGCCTCTCCTTGCTCCATTGAAAACCCGCGCGGTGAATTCCGGCGGGGAAGCATCCATGGTTCTACCCGCAAAGGAGGTGCCGGCGATGGACGTGCAGACGGAAACCGAATGCGCCGCCCGAACGCAAACGCAGGGACCTTCCACGCTCGCCGTTCATGGAGGCGGAGAACGCGATAACCCTTACCACGCGGTGGCTCCCCCAATTGTCCAGACCGCTACTTACGCCTTCCGGAACACCGTGGATCTGATCGCCTTCCAGGAAGCCCGGCAGTGGGGAGAGGCCCACGGCCGGGTGGATTACGGCCGCTATGGGAACCCCACAGTGGCTGCCCTCGAAGCCCGGGTGGCGGCCCTGGAGGGGGCGGAGGCCGCCGCGGCCTTCTCCACGGGCATGGCGGCCATCATCGCCATCCTTTTTGCCTTCCTGCGCAGCGGCGCCCACCTCATCGTCACCGAGGACATCTATCGCCGCACCCGCCAGTTCATCCTCCAGTTCCTCCGTCGTTTCGGCGTGGAGACGACGGTGGTGCCCATCGGGGATCTCGAGGCGCTGGAGTCCGCGATCCGTCCGAACACCCGCCTGATTTTCACCGAAACCCCTACCAATCCTTACCTCCGGGTGGTGGATCTGGAGCGACTGGCGGAGATCGCCCGCCGGCGACGCATCCGGACAGTCGTGGACAGCACGTTCGCCACGCCGATCAACCTGCGCCCGCTGGATTACGGGATCGACCTCGTGGTCCACAGCGCCACCAAATATCTCTGCGGCCATAACGATGTGATGGCCGGAGTGGTCGCCGGCTCCGCGGAGCTGATCGCCGGCCTGCGGGAGATGCAGGCCATGCTAGGGGGAATCCTGGATCCCCACGCCGCTTATCTGGTCCTGCGGGGCTTGAAGACCCTGGCCCTGCGGGTGCAGCGGCAGAACGAGAACGGCATGCGGGTGGCGGAGTTCCTCAATGCCCATCCGAAGGTCCGCCGCGTCTGGTATCCCGGGCTTCCTTCCCACCCGGATCACCTCATCGCCCGCCGGCTGATGCGCGGCTTCGGCGGGGTGGTCACCTTTGAGGTCGCTGCGGATCGGGAAGGCACCTCCGGGTTCATTGACGCCCTGCGGATCCCTTATATCGCCCCCAGCCTGGGCGGGGTCGAGAGCCTGGTGGAGCAACCCGCCCTGATGTCCTACTATGAGATGGAGCCGGAGGATCGGCTGGCCATCGGCATCACAGATAACCTGGTTCGCCTCTCACTGGGCATTGAAGACGCGGATGACCTGTTAGCGGATCTGGATCAAGCGCTGGCTCAGGTTTAGAGCATAAATGACATAGACCTCCAGCGAAGGGCGACTGGGAGGGGTCCCTCCCAGTTGCCCTTCGGGTCACTGGGGATCCGGTGATGCTTATGGGGCTGGGACGGACGCCTTCGGCGTCCGTCCCAGCCCCACAAGCCCCAAAAAGCCCCAGGAGAAAGCTGACGGCGTAATTCCCCACTTTACTGTTGGAGCGGCACCGCAGGTGTCCGGCTCCATCTCAAAAGCCCCCACAGGAAAACAACCGCGTAGCTCCTACAAATGTCAGTTCGCATACGTGATAACCTACACTCTTCCCACTACCCGATTCGATTTAAGATGGAGATGCTGATCCTTTAAGGGGGGACCTCTCATGGCGATGTGGTATCTGGTGGAGGCTCGCTATTGCCCGATCCTGGGACAGGAAGTGGGGTTGTTCGAGCAGCGAATTTACCCTCGAAGCGATCACATCTCGGATATGGCCTACCGGGTGATCGCCCGTCGTTGCTCCCATGATCTGATCTGCAACGCCAATGATCATATCCACTGCCGGTGGGCCTATACGAACCCGGCCTGGGATCCCTTCGAGGAATAGGCCCAATTAGGTCCGTCCCTTCCCCGAATGGGAACAGATTGCTCTGCGAACAGGGACAGGGCCTCTCAGGACCTCGCTCTCTAGCCTCCCAACGCCCGGCTATACGTAGGGACGCATTACTGGCCAGCGCCCCGGATCCCTGGCACCGGGAACGCTTCCCGAATCCGGGCCCACTCCTCCGGAGTGAACGGCCGCAGTCCCCACCACGCCGCTCCGAAGCCAAGGGCACCCACCATTAGCGCTACGAGCGGCGCAACGCCCCATAAGGCTCCGGTCAACCCGACCATCACCCCCCCAGCGATCAGCGGGCGCCCCAGGATCTCTCCCCATGGAAGGGGACCCATCGTTCGACGCAGATCAACATAAAACGCCGCCCCTTCCACGATCTCTGACAGGATGGTGATCGCCGCCGCCGCCGGGTAGCCGAAGATCGGGATGGTGAGCAGGTTGGCGATGACGTTAAACCCCAGGGCGATGAGGAACGCTTTGGTCTGATAGCGCTGGCGCCCCAGGGCCACCAGGACATAATTGATCAGGCTGTTCATCCAGCCGATGGGAATGGACCAGATCATGATCCGCAACGCGATGGCCGCGTGGGGGAGATACTGGGCACCTCCCAGGAGCCAGGAGAGCGGTTCCGCCAGGAACGTGAAGAGGGCGGCCATGAAAACGGCCACCGCCGCCAGCCCCTTGAGGGTGAGGATCACGGAACGCCGCATGGCCTCCGGTGATCCCGCCGCCTGGCGGGAGATCACCGGGAACACCGCAAAGGTGGTGTAAGCCGGGATGATGTTCAGCGCATCCAGCCACTTGTAGGCGGTGCTATACCACCCGACCTGAGTGTCTCCCTTCAGCGCCTGGAGGATCGGCACATCGATCTTAAAGAACAGGGTGGCCAGGAGATGGTTGAGCATCAGTGGGCCGGACTCCCTCACCATCTCCCGGCGCAGGGCGGGGTCGTTCTCCCAGCGGGGATAGAAAAACAGGCGGAAAGCGATCCCGCTTAACAGCGCGAGGGTGATGAGATTCACCGCGACGGAGGAGGCCGCCAGCCCCACGAAACCGCCACCGGCCAGCAGGATGGGCACCCCAAAGCCCACCTTGAGCAACACGGTCACCACGGTAAGCGCCGCCGGGATCTCCGCTTTCTCATAGATGTAAAAGAGCGCCGTCACCCCGGTGGCAAGGCTGGCCGGGACCTGGGCCAGGGCCAGGAGGAGGATGGCGATGGCGGTATCGCCCGACAGCCTGAGCACACCCATCCAGACGCCCGTGACGGCTAACAGCAGGGGCATCCAGGCCGTCAGCAGGATCAGGCGCAGAGCAGAGCTGTTGACGAAATAACGATTGACAGCCTCCGGGCGCCTGGACCCCTCGCGGGTGAGCCAGACGTTGAGGCCGAAGTTCGAGAGGATCTCATACCAGCCCACCAGGACGATGGCGAAGTAATACTTCCCGGCCGCCTCCGGCCCCAGGATGCGCAGCATCAGGGCCGCGAAGGCGAAGTCGATGGAACGCGTGAACAGGTTCAGGGCCATGGCGGTCAGGCTGTTCTTCAAAACCCGAAGGGCCGTGGATCGCTCCATCTCGGCCCGATACAGGCGCCCCCAGGCCCAGACGATGAGCATGAAAAGAGCCGCCATCCCTCCGATGAAGGTGGTGAAGAACCCGAGCTTGACCGACATGGGACTGTAGCGAAAGCGCACGGTCCAGCGCCCGGGAGGAAGGATCACCGCGCGGAAGAGACCGTTGGCGGCGTAGATCTCCAGCCGTTGCTCTTCCTGCTCGCTCCCCCCAATGGGCCGCCGGTAGGCCACCCAGCCCGGGAAGAACGTGTCCGCCAGCACCAGCCACGAGGGCTCCTCCACTGCCACATCGATCCACACCTCGTTGATCCCGTAAGCGGTAACGGTGGCCGGGCGAGGCGTCCCGGGCGCTCCGAACTGCCCCACCTCGGGGATGGATCGATTCACGATCACGTAGAAGCGGGGATCGAACTGCCGCAACGCGGCGAAGGGATCCCGGTGGAACACCGTGGCGGTGAGCGGGAGCGTCCATGCCCGGGGCATGGCCCCTTCGTTCCGATAGACCCGCACCTCGCCTTCGTAGACCAGCGTGTACCGCGGCGAGGCGATGGTTTCCTC
>JAUQQB010000094.1 GCA_030550075.1 Chloroflexota bacterium
GCTCGCCGCTTTCGGTCGAGGGATTTGAATACGTGTATCAGGAGATCAAAAGCGACCTGCACTTCAACTCGATCTCAGGGGGGACGGATATCAATGGCTGCTTCGCCGCCGGCAGCCCGACGCTCCCCGTCTACGCCGGTGAATTGCAGGCCCCGGCCCTGGGGATGAAGATCAGGGCCTACGATGAGAAGGGAGATCCGGTTTATGACCAGCCCGGCGAGCTGGTGTGCGAAGCGCCCTCCCCTTCGATGCCCCTTTACTTCTGGAACGACCCCGACGGTCGGAAGTATCGGGAGGCCTATTTCGAGTTCTACCCGAACCGGAATGTGTGGCGACACGGCGATTACATCATCATGCATAGCGACACCGGGGGCATCACCTTCCTGGGTCGCTCGGACGCCGTGCTGAAACCTTCCGGGGTGCGGATCGGCACGGCGGAGATCTACCGGCCCCTGGAGTCCCTGCCCGAGATCGCCGACGCCCTGGCGGTGGGACAGAACTGGAAAGGGGATCAGCGGATCGTCCTCTTCGTGAAGCTGGCCCCCGGGCATATCCTGACGGAGGAGTTGAAGGAGAAGATCCGCCGGACGCTGCGGGAGAAGGCCTCGCCCCGCCATGTGCCGGCGATCATCATGGAGGCGCCGGATATCCCCTACACCCTCAACCTGAAGAAGGTGGAGACGGCGGTCTCGAACATCATCAACGGGCGGCCGGTCGTGAACCGGGATGCTTTGATCAACCCCGAATCATTGGACTTCTATTACCGGATCGCCCCACTGCTCCAGCAGATGGAGGAATGAGCAAAATCTTTCAGGGGTTGGGGGGCCGCCTTCGGTGGCCCCCAACCCCCGAAGCCCCCTGCCCTACCCCTCGCGCAGGCCGGTGAGAGCGATGCCGCGGGTGAAGTAGCCCTGGAACAGAAAGAAGAGCAGCAGGATGGGGACGCTGTTGAACATGGAGCCGGCCAGGACCACCGAGTAGACCGTGTAGTATTCCCCCTTGAACCAGCTCAGGCCCAGCGGAAGGGTGAATTTCTCCGGGGAGTTGAGCACAATCAGCGGCCACATGAAGGCGTTCCATTCCCCCTGGAAGGTGAAAAGGGCCAGGGTGAGCAGGGCCGGCCGGCTGATGGGCAGGACGATGCGGAAGAAGATGGTGAACCACCCCGCCCCATCGATCATCGCCGCCTCTTCCAGCTCCCGGGGCAGGTTCTTGTAAAACTGGGTCATCATGAACACCCCAAAGGCCCCGGCGATCCCCGGCACGATCAGCGCCGCCAGGCTATCCAGCAGCCGCATCTGGCGGACGATCAGGAAGTTCGGGATCAGAGTGACCTGACCCGGGATCATCATCGTGACCAGCATGGCCCAGAACAGCAGATCCCGCCCAGGGAAGCGCAGCCGGGCGAAAGCATAGCCCCCCATGGCGCAGAATAGGGTGCGGACCACCGCCAGCAGCCCGGCCACAAAGGCGCTGTTGAGCATCCATCGGGGGAAGAGATGCCGGAACTCCGTGACCACCTTCAGGTAATTCTCCAGGGTGAAGGGGATGGGCACGAAAAACGGCGGCTCATAGAGGTGCGTAAGGGGCTTGAGGGAGAAGACGACGGTCAGGAAGAAGGGCGTGACGGCGATGACCGACCACCCGATCAGCACCCCATAGAAGAGCGGCTTCTTGATCCGATCCCACCAGGCGAATTCATCCCGGTACCGAACGACGGGTTTGGCGGGAGCGACAGCTTCCACGGCCATCTCACACCTCCGTCGGGCGCTCGATCAGGCGGCGCTGGATCACCGTGACCAGGAGGATCATCCCGGCCAGCACGAAGGCCACCGCGGAGGCCCGCCCCATAAAGGGCGTGGTGCTCTGGAAGGCCCACTTGTAGATCAGGTAGGCGATGGTGGTGGTGGAATCCAGCGGCCCTCCCGCGGTCATCACGTAGATCTGATCAAACACCTGGAAGCAGCCGATAACCCCCATGGTGACGACAAAAAAGATCACCGGCCGCAGCAGGGGGATCGTGATGTGGCGGAGCATCTGCCAGCGGTTGGCCCCATCGATCATCGCCGCCTCGTAGTAGGTGACGGGGATGTCCTGGAGGCCGGCCAGGAAGATCACCATCATGGTCCCGGTGGTGGCCCAGATGTTCACAATCATGATGGTCGGCAGGGCGAAGGTCGGGCTCGTGAGCCAGTCGATGGAGAGGCCCAGGATCTGGTTGATCACCCCCGTTTTCTTGAACAGCCAGAGGAAGATCAGGCTGATCACCACCGAGGAGGTCACGGAGGGAACGTAAAACAGGGTGCGGAAGAAGCGACGGAACTTGATCTCCTGATCCAGGGCGAAGGCCAGGAGCAGGCTGATGACGGTCTGCACCGGGACCACCACGGCGACATATTTCAGGGTATTCGGGATGGCCTTCTGGAGGAACAGGTTGTCTCGGAGCAGGTATAGATAATTCCCCAGCCCGATCCATCGGGGCGGGCTGAACAGATCAAAGTAGGTGAAGGAGAGATAGAGCGCATAGGCGATAGCGAAGACGTTAAAGACCAGGAAGACGAACAGATAAGGGGAGAGCAAAATATAGGCAGCGATCCATTCCCCCAGTTGACGACGCCGGATCCGGATCATCTTCCCCCCTTTGCATGCACGCCGAGGGGAGGGGCTTTCGGCCTCTTCCCCCCTTTACTCTACTTTGCATGTAGCTGGCCGCGAATTCTACGAGACTTCTGGTCATGGGCTGCCCTCGAAGGGGCCTGTGAGGCTCCAAACCCCGGGAAGGATCAATCCCTGGATTCGCGAACTTGAATCTGCAATGCTTTATCGCAAAGATGAAAAAGGCGTGGAGGAAAATTTTTTCTGTGAGGGGTGAGCCGCGTACGTAGCCCACCCCTCATAGAAATTCCGCAGAATGCCCCGGGGGCGGACCCCATGGGATCCGCCCCCCCAGAGATCGGGGATCACTGTTGCTCCTTCAGGGCCTTGCGGACCTCCTCGGCGGCCTGCTTGAAGCTGGCCTCCACATCCTGGCCTTCGAGGTAGATCCGCTCCAGGGCCTTGCCCATCTGCTCGTTCACCACATCGCCCCGCAGGCCCCACATAAAGGGCGTGCCGAACTCCGCGCCCTTGAAGATGACCAGCGACTCGGGGTGGGTCTTGAAGTATTCATGCTCGGTGAGCTTGGCGCGGGACGGCAGGGCGAAGCCGGTGGAGAGCACGATGGTCTGGCTCTCCTCGCTGGTCAGGCAGTTGATGGTCTTCCAGGCCGCCTCGGGGTTCTTGCTGTTCTTGGAGATGACATAGGCCACGGTGAAGATCAGGTTCCCCCGGCCCTTGGGCCCGCTGGGCGGGAAGGTCGCGCCCCACTTGAGGTTCGGGAACTGCTCCCGCAGGTAGGGGATCAGCCACCCGCCCTCGAAGACCATGGCCAGCTTCCCCTGGCCAAAGCCCGTGCCCTGCCAGTCGACGCCCACGTCGGCCGGGATCGCCCCGATTTTCTCCGCCCGGAAGGAGGTGTAGAATTTCGCCGCCTCGATCACCTCCGGGCTATCCAGGGTGGTGTCCTTGAAATCGGGCGTCATGATGCGGCCGCCGTTCTGGAAGACGAAGATCGGGAAGCGGCCCGGATCCGGCGGAACGCCCAGGCCGTAGATGCCCTTGGCGGGATCCGAAAGCCGGCGGGCGGCGTTCTTCAGATCCTCCCAGGTCCAGTTCTCGTTCGGCTCCGGGATCCCGGCCTGGGCGAAGAGGTCCTTGTTGTAGAACAGGGCCAGGGTGTTGAAGTCCTTGGGGATGCCGTAGACCTTGCCGTCGGGCCCGGTGAAGGCGTCGATCAGGGTCTTGATGAAGTCTTCCTTCTTCACCCCGGACTGGGCCATGTAATCGTCCAGGGGCACCAGGACGCCCTTGGAGACGAAGAAGGGGAACTGGAAGATGTCCATGTAGTAGATGTCCGGCTCCTCGCCGGAGGCGACCAGCGTCTTGATCTTGGCCCAGTAGTCCCCGGTGATCGGCTCATACTTGACAACGATGTCCGGGTTCTGAAGGGAGCAGCGATACAGCAGGGACTCCAGCAGGGCCGTCTCCTGCGGGTTGGCCGCCCAGCCGGAGAGTCGCACGGTGATCCTGAGCTTCTCCACCTCCTTGGTCACCTCCACCCGGGTGACCACTACCTCCCGGGTGACGGCGGGGGTGGGCGTGGCCGGCGCGCAGGCCGTCACGGCCAGGGCAAATACCGCGAGCAGGAGCAGGAACCTTTTCATGGCAACCTCCTTGTTAGAATAAAGGAGTTTGGATCCGCCGCGCCTCATCCGGCGCGACGGTGAAGTCCCCTTCTATCCTGCCGATCTGCAACCGCACCGGGATAGGCTCCCGAGTCGGGTTGCGCAGCACCACCTCCAGGCGGCCCCGCCGACGATCCCATTCGCCGGAGAGCAGCAGGCCGTGAGCGCGCCAGTTCTCCCAGGCGCCGCGCTCCCAGGCCGCAGGCAGGCCCGTCCCGATCCGGATCCCCTCTTCCCGGGTCTGGACCACCAGATGATGCAGCGCGGTGCACAGGGCCCCGTGGGCCGTCCCGAAATACTGCATATTCCACCGCCCGTCATCGTCCACGGTCTCCGCGATCCCACCGTGCATGGAGAAAGCCGGGCGGATCTCCTGCAACGTCCGCCATGCGCCCTCTCCATCGCCCTGCCATGCCTGGATGGTGGCCAGCACGGCAGCGGCCCATGGAAATCCCCACTCATTGTTCCCATGGCCCACCATGCGTCCGGCATACCGCTCCCGGTAGGCCCGAGCGGTCTGAATCGCCCGCGGATCTTCCGGCGGGATCACTTCCATCGGGTAGACGGGGGCCAGGCTGCTGACGTTCAGAAGGTCTTCCTCCTCCGAGGCCTGGAAATAGCGGCCGTTGTAGAGACGATCCAGGGCGCGACGCAACCCGGCGGCGACGCGGGCGCTCCGCCTGACCAGGCCGTTCTCCCGGCCCAGCAGCTGGGCAGCCTGGACATACCGCTCCAGCAGGCGGATGGTTCCCGCGAGCGTGATCCCTTCATTACGCACCCGCACCGGCCGCTCGTCTACCCCGACCATGGGGCGGATCTCG
This sequence comes from Chloroflexota bacterium, assembly GCA_030550075.1. Lineage (GTDB taxonomy): Bacteria > Chloroflexota > Anaerolineae > Thermoflexales > Thermoflexaceae > Thermoflexus. The sequence goes on from JAUQQB010000094.1 coordinate 5,105, forward strand.
AAGCCGCGCGGCGTCTCCTCCACCACCACGTGCAGGAAGAAAACCGCCAGTCCTTCCAGCAGCGGGAAAACCTGCTCCAGGATCCGCCGATCTCGGGTGAACGTATATTGCTGGAACAGCATATTGGCGTAGGCTGCGTTGTTGTGGACCTGCTCCTTCTGGTGCACCCAGATCCCATAGGCGGGCTCGCCCCGATGGGTCAGCTCCCAGTCCCACTTCAACCCGGGGGCCTCAAAATCCTCACGGGCATGGCGTTCCGCAGCCTCCCGGGTGCGCAGGAAAAAGCCGATCGCCGCCTCGCCCTCCGCGACGTGGTTGGCCTCCAGGAGCGCCCGATGGATAAAGTAGGCATCCCAGAACAGGTGGGAGGACCATGTCAACCGCAGGTTGCCAACCGGGAGCCCACCGGAGACGGGGTTCTGAGTGGCCTTGAACAAATACCGGCCGGTCCGATAAACCCGATCGAACACCGGATCCGGGATCTGAAAGCGGGAGGTCGAGAAATAAGCCCGCCAGAACGCCTGCGTTAGAGCGTGAAGTGCCTCCGGCCCCTCGGCCATCGACCGGGGGATGATCTCGACGTCCAGGGGACCCGCGTAGTCATCGGCGATCGCGAAGTAGTGGGTGAAGGCCGTCCCCTCCCCTTCCAGCCACCAGACTTTGCCTTCCCGACCCCATCGCCGGGCCTCCACCAGCGCCACTTCTATGAATCCCTGGTAAGGGCCCAGCCGGTAGAAGGCCGCCGGGCGTCCCTCCAGAAAAGTGAGCGCATTGAAGGGATCCGTCTCCGGGCCTTCCTCTCGCCAGACGCCCGGTGCCGCCCAGACCCGCAGGCGAACCGGCCGGTTAAAGCGATAGCGGATCACCAGGAGCGGGCGATCCGGGCACAGGAAAGTCACCACCTCCCCCCGGGCCACCCCCCAATCCACCGTGGTGTAAACCGTTCCCTCCTCCGGGACGAACGTCTGAGTGAACTCCTGAACCTGTCCGGCCTGACCGTCTACCTCCACGGTGTAAGCGGTGTAGCCCAGGGGGGCGAGCTCCGCCCAGGGCTTTCCGTTCCTCGGCAGCGCTTCCCCAAAGGGCGGGTGGCGCGGCGGAACCACATCGACCAGACGGTCTTCGGGATAGTAGCGATCCGACTTATACCACTGACAGCGATCCAGATAGGGATGCCAGCCGTTGGGCGGTCGGTCCGGCACCATCGCCCCCGTGTAGCCGATCAGCACTGCGTCGTGGCCATTTCCCAGGAACGCGTGATAGTAATCCCGTGGCAGCTGCATCGACGGCTCCAATCTGAATCGTTTCAGTTTCCGGTTAAAAACTTGTTGAAGCGTTTTCCCCGTTCCGGATCGGCGCTTAAGCGGACTCCCGACGGATCAGAACGGGCTGGATCAGAGTAGGTGGAGGCGTTTCGCCACGGACAGCCGCCAGCCAGGTGCGGATCAGCGCCTGGCCGATTTGATCCATGGGCTGGCGCAGCGTGGTGAGGGGCGGATGCGTCTGGGCGGCCATCGGGATATCATCGAAGCCGATCACCGCCACATCCTGGCCCGGGATCCGCCCGGCCTCGTGGAGGGCCCGCATCGCCCCCAGGGCCATCAGATCGGTGGCCGCGATGAGAGCGGTGAATGGGATGCCTTCCACCAGCAGCGCTCGAGCCGCCTCATAGCCGGCTTCCATGGTCGGGCGAGCGATCCGGATCAGGGCTTCTTCCAGGGGAAGGCCCGCCTCCGCCAGGCCTTTTCGATAGCCCTCGAGGCGATGGTGGGCGAAGGTAAAGGAGAGCGGCGGGCTCAGGTAAGCGATGCGGCGATGGCCCCTCTCCACCAGGTAGGCCACCGCCTCCCGGATCCCAGCCTCCCCATCGACATCCACCCACGGGAACTCGCCATTCCCCTCGATACGCCCGAAAGCCACAAAGGGGATTCCGGCGGCCTGCAGATGGGGGATGCGGGGATCCCGGCGCTGCAGATCGATGAGGAGGAAGCCATCCACCCGCCGGCCTTTATAGAGGCGATCAATCAGGCGCAGATCGGCAGCGGGGTCCCGACAGGTGGCGATCAGGAGATCGAGCTGGTGATCCGCGCAAGCATCTCCGAGGGCGTGGATCAGCTCGAGGAAGAAGGGGTCGCTGAGACGGCGCTCGCCGGTGGGGAGGATCAGGCCAACGGTATCGGAACGGCGGCGTTTCAGCTGCCGCGCTCCGGCGTGGGGATGGTAGCCCAGCTCCGCGATGGCCCGAAGCACCCGCTCCCGGGTTTCCGGCCGCACGGGCCCGGAGTTGTTGAGGACATACGAGACGGTGGCGGGGGAAACCCCCGCCCGCTGCGCCACATCCCGGATCGTGGCCATCCCGCCCTCCGCGGATAACCCGAGGCGTCGATCCGTCGCCGGGATTGAAACGTTTCAATTCCAGGATAACGAAAACGGCAGAAGCTGTCAAGGGGAAGCAAGGGCGCTGATGTAGGACAACTGCAAGCAGTTGTCCTACATCAGCCTCTCATGCCACAAAAGGCTCCAGATGCTCCTGGGCCCATGCGGTGAGCGCCGCATCCCACCACTCCAGATAAGCGGAGAAGAGCTCCACGTCCAGAGCCGCTCCGAAAGGGAAGACCGTCTGACACCAGACGTCTCCATCCTCATCGAAGGAGAGCTTGGCCAGGTTATAGGTGTCGTTCAACCGGTTGACCGCGCGCAGGGCCTCCGGGCTCAGGTTCTCCGGCCCTCGCCCACCGAAAAGAACATAGATCAGGATGCGGTTGATCTGGGGTTGATGATGGATATAGCGCAACAGGATCCGATAGGTGGAGGGACGGCGGACAATCAGGGGCTCGTTCTCATGGGAGGGGCGGTGAACAACTTCCCATCCCAGCCGTTCCAGGGCACCTGCCAGTGCCTGGGTGAACGCCTGCTCGTTTTCCAGGGCCTGGATTCGGATGGATTCCCGCATAGAGCTCCTTTCGCTGGGTCATTGGATCGGGATGCGGGCGATGGCTTCACCCCTGCTATCCCTATCATAACCCCATCACCACCTTTCCAAAAATGATTTCCACTCCAGGCCAATAGCCGACTGACGTTCTCCGCCGATTCTGCCCGCTTATATCCCTGCATCTTCATTCCAGGAACCCGCTCAGCGGCCTTCTGAACCGTCAGGCACAGCTGTGAGGCTGCCCACCCCCAAATCCTGCGGGGAGCTGACTACTAGGCTGCACGATGTTTGTGACGGCGAAAAACCCATCGTCACAAAATACGGCTCATCGGTGGAGCGAGGCGGCCATTCGACGCCAGGTATGCCGCCGGCCGCGGATCGCGACGGAGAGCGTGTAGATGTTCTCCGGGAAGGCGATCCCCATGAGCCCTGCATCCCCGATGTGAAAAATGTCGACCCCGATTCGCTTCCCGGCCAGCGCCAGCTGCTCGATCACAGAGGGTGAAGCGCCCTCCTGGGAGGTGCCAATCGTTCCCATCACCAGACGGCCTGACCGGTGAATCCGCGTCGCCAGGCGGGCGGCTTCTTCCTCTGTTACGCCTGGAACAGTCCCTGGCAGAGGGATCAGAATTCCATCTGCACCTGCCTCGATCATCGCCTCCACATCCCGCTCTGAAATCACCGGCTCATCCGTTCCAGCCCGGTGCATCTTCCCTGCCAGGA
>JAUQQB010000095.1 GCA_030550075.1 Chloroflexota bacterium
TCGGCGGCACCCACGGCCGGGCCCCGGTGGCGAGGATGACCCGGCCCGGGGTGAAGATCTCGCCGTCGACCGCCACCGCTCCGCCTTCCACCAGGCGGGCCCGGCCCCGGATCAGCGTGATCTCCGGGTAAGCGGCCAGGACTTCCTCATACTTCTCCCGGCGCATCGCCGCCACCAGCGCGTCCTTCTGAGCAATCAGGGCCGCCCAGTTCAGGGCGCCGCGGACCGTGGCCACCCCCCGGAAGCCGTGAGCCCCTGCCCGATGATAAATTTCCAGGGCTCGGATCAGCATCTTGGAGGGGATGCATCCGACATTCACGCAGGTCCCGCCCAGAGTTCCCGCCTCGACCATCGCCACGCGGGCTCCCAGCTCAGCAGCCCGGATGGCGGCGGCGAAGGCGGCGGAGCCCCCGCCGATCACCATCAGATCGAAACGATGATCCCCTCCAGAGGTTGGGGCCGCTTCCATCCGTTCGCTCCGGATCACACGGGCGCCATAGCCGGCCCGCGCCACGGCTTCCTCCAGGGCTTCAGCGGGGATCTCGCCCCCAGCGATCACCTCGGCTTTCCCGGCGGACCAGTGGGGGATGTGAACGGAGAGGACCCCAGGGACCGATTGCAGGGCCCGCGTCACGTGTCGGGCGCAATCGTCGCAGGTCATCCTCTGCACTTCAAGTTCCAGATAGAGCGGCATGATCGGCCTCCCCTTGCATATATCCCCATCCCGGGGATAGGGATGTAAGGCGATTTTATAACGAAACCATGTGGCTGTCAAAAATCGAGCGGGGCTACGGCGAGCAGCGATGCAGGGGGCGAGGCATACCTCGCTCCTACATCTCGATCGGGATGATCGCCTGATCCGGGTAGAACACCAGGCGGGCGCGTCCCTCGAGGGCATCCAGCACATCGCCCATGGCATCCGCTAAGACGACGGGGCGGCCCAGCGCGCGGGCGATGTCCAGCGGCGTGCGATCGTCCAGCGAGAGCCCTTCCGGATGATCGAACATGATCTGTGGCAGAACGACCAGGTCCCCCAGGGGACGGGCCGTCAGCTGGGCGATGACATCCTCGGCCATCAGGAGGCCCGCCACCGTGATCGTCTCGCCCAGCCGGGTGTTCACGACAGGGATCACGTCCAGGATCGCGCCGGTCCGCTCGCTGAAATCCCGCGCCGTCCGATCCAGAACCGGCGCGAAGAGGGTGCCGGTGGCCAGGGTCGCACGGCGCCCGCCCAGCGTTTTCCCCCGCCGGCGCAGCGCCCGCTTCACCCGCCGATAATCCTCCAGGAAGTCCCGCACCATCCCCAGGCCGTTCTCCTGCAATCGCAATCCGTCGTAAGCGGCCTTCGAAGGGATCGGATGACCGGTGAGGAGATACCATTCATCGGTGGCGTAGACAAAACGAACGCCCAGATGACGGCGAAAGGCCCGCTGCCATGCGTGGACCGCCCGCAGCACCCGCCGGGCTTCCTCCACCGTATTCGGGCGCACACCGTAGCGCTGGAAGCGGGTCACCCCCACCGGCACCACGCTGACGGAACGCACCTGAGGCCACAAAGTCGCCAGATCGAAGACGCTGCGCTCGAGGTGTTCCCCATCGTTCAGGCCCGGGGTGACCACGATTTGCGTATGCATCTCGATCCCGTGATCCGCCAGCCAGCGCAGCTGGGCCATGATATCGGGGGCGCGCGGGTTCCGCAGCACCCGCCGGCGAACCTCGGGGTCGGTCGCGTGCACGGAGATATAAAGAGGGGAGAGGCGCTGCTCTACAATGCGGCGCCAATCGCGCTCGGTGAGATTGGTCAGGGTGATGAAATGCCCATACAGAAAAGAGTAGCGATAGTCGTCGTCTTTGATGTAAAGGGTGCGGCGCATGCCCTTCGGCGTCTGGAGCACGAAGCAGAAGGTGCACAGGTTGTTGCAGCGACGGATGTCCATATCAAAGGTCGGATGAGCGAAGGTCAACCCCAAAGGCTCCCCTTCCATGCGGGGCCCCGCCAGGATACGCCGCGCTCCATCCCGGAGCACTTCAATGGTGATATGGTCCTCGGCGGCGTAAAAATGGACGTCGATCACGTCCTCCACCGGATGCCCGTTCACCCGCAGCAACAGATCCCCGGGCCGGACCCCGACGCGCTCCCCCCAGCTATCAGGGTCCACGTGGAGGATCAGGCCAGCCGGCTCCTGGGGCCGCGGCCGATCCGGGATGCAGAACTCAGGCGGGACGAACAGGGTAGAAGACATTGTGGAAGACCAGCCTCCGTTCAATAACCCGAACGATCACAGGGCCATCACCGCGGAAGGCGCCAGATAGGCGAAATCGAACCGAACCGGATCCCCCGGCTCCCGGCCCGGGATCGGCATCAGACGGGCGGTCAGGGGCTTCCCCAATCGGACACTGAGCGCGCGCAGGTCCTCCAGTACCCTCGCCAGCGTCTCCTCCGAAACGGACCCGGGCAGCGGGAGGGTGTCCAGTCCGGTTCCGCACACCGCGGAGTAGAGCAACAGATCGTTTAGCCGGAAGCGTTGCTCCGCCGCCCGCCGGGCCAGGACCGCATCTTCAAGGACCGGGAGCATGATCCCACAGAAACCGGTGCGTGGGAAATCCGCCCCCTGCACCGCCGCAGCCAGCCCGGCCACCGCGGCAAGGGTCCCCGCCTCGCCGAAGAATGCTCCGCTCAGGAGCTCGATAGCGGTCCCGATGCTGCGCTCCGGCTCCGGGAAGGGGGCCAGGGAGAAATCGATCCCGGCGAAACGGGCGGAGAAGGCCCGGGTCACCGGATGAAGGAGATGCGTTAGATGGCGGCCGGTCGCTTCCACCTGGGCCTGCAGCATGGCCAGGGCCGCCGCTGGATCCCGGGCGGCACGGGCGGCTTCCACCGCCATATCCGCCGCCTCGGTCGCCAGGGCGAGGGCCATCGGCCCCCCGTCATGATAGGCCGCGGGAAAGAAAGGGCACAGCGGAGGGACGCCCGCCAGCGCAGCGAACCGGAGATTGGCGAAACCATCGAGGGCAACCGTAGCGTTCTCCCGGATGATTCGCGCCGCCACCCGCGCGGCATCGCGATCCGTGAGCATAAGGGCCGCGAAGGTCCGCTCGGTCTCCGCGAACAGGCGAGGGATCTCCGACGCCAGCGGCCCCAGCGGGCCCAGGCTCAGGTAATCGAACCCGGCCTCTCGAGCCATCGCCTCCCACTCCCGGGCCTGGCGAAGGAAAGCGGAGGCCTCTATAGAGGCCTCCAGCGGCGGTAACGCCAAGCGCATCGTCTGCACTTCGTAACCGCCCCGCGTGAGGGTCTCGCGGGCCGCCCGAGCCAGATCCCCCGCCCGGGGGATCTCCCGGGAGTTCCATGAGATGAAAACCGTGATGGCCCGGATGCGCATAAGTTCCTCCGCCCCCAAAAATTCAGCCGTCACGTCGGGGCCCCTCCGAGGGGCTAAAAGCCAGACCGGGCACCTTCGGCGTCCAGCCTGGCCCCGGGTGTTCCTTCCAGCCCACAAGGCTCCATTTCGTCCTCAGGGTGCATTCCCCATTTTGCCCTTCTCTCGGATTCCCCTCAAAATCCCTTTGGAGGGCTTCATGACCCAGGTGGTGCCAGTGGACCCCCAGCATCCGGATCGGGAGGTCATCGCCCGGGCGGCGGAGATCCTGCGGCGGGGCGGGCTGGTGGCTTTCCCGACGGAGACCGTTTACGGGCTGGGCGCGGATGGCCTGAACCCATCCGCCCTCGTCCGCCTGTTCGAGGCGAAGGGACGACCGGCCACCGACCCGGTGATCCTGCATATCGCCGACCTGGAGGCGCTGCCTCAGCTGGCCCGGGAAGTTCCCCCGGCCGCGTGGACGCTTGCTCGTCACTTCTGGCCAGGCCCCCTGACCCTGGTTCTCCCCAAGCAGCCGATCGTCCCCGATCTGGTCACCGCGGGGCTGCCCACGGTGGCCATCCGGATGCCCGCCCATCCAGTCGCCCTGGCCCTGATCCGGGCGGCGAGGGTGCCGATCGCCGCGCCCAGCGCGAACCGGTTCGGCCATACCAGTCCCACCACTGCCCAGCACGTGCTGGAGGATCTGGGGAGCCGGATCGATCTGATCCTGGATGCGGGGCCCACCGCCATCGGGGTGGAATCGACGGTCGTCGATCTCACCCGACCGGTTCCTACCATCCTGCGGCCGGGGGGACTCCCCCGAGAGGCCCTGGAGGCGATCATCGGGCCGGTGGCGGTGTTCGATCGCTCGGTGTCCGGCCCCGCGCCGGCCCCCGGGATGCTACCCAAACACTATGCCCCTCGGGCGGAGATGGTGGTCCTGATCGGCCCCGGGGAATGGCTCCACCCGCGCCTACGGGAGCTGGTCACCCGGTATCTCCAGGAGGGCTATCGGGTGGGGATGCTGATCGCGGAAGAGGATCAGTCGGCAGTGGTGGATCTGCCGGTAGAGATCGTCGTCCTGGGATCCGAGCAGGATCTGGAAGGGATCGCCCGGCGGCTGTATCCGGCGATACGCGAGCTGGATGCCCGGGGGCTGGATCTCATTCTCGCGCGGGACTTCGGGACCCAGGGACTGGGGCTGGCCATTCGGGATCGCCTGATCCGCGCCGCCGGGGGCCGGGTGATGCGGGCGGAGGATTCACGGTAAGCTGTAATGGAGAATCAGGCGATGTGGTATATCGGCTGCTGCGGGTTCCCGAAAGCGCGATCCGTCTACTTCCGGACTTTCCAGGTGGTGGAGGTCCAGCAGACCTTCTACGACCCGCCTCAACCGAAAACTCTTCGGCGCTGGCGGGAGGAAGCCGGCCGCGATTTCATCTTCACCATGAAGGCGTGGCAATTGATCACTCACCCTGCGAGCAGCCCGACCTATCGCCGGCTCCGACGCCCCTTGGCCCCCGAAGAACGCCCCCTGGCCGGCATGTTCCAGGCCACATCGGTGGTGGAGCGAGGATGGGCCGCCACGATAGAGGCAGCCCAGGCCCTCGAGGCGACCGTGGTGCTGCTGCAATGTCCGGCTTCCTTCACGCCCACCCCAGAGCACCTCCGCAACCTCGAGGCCTTCCTGGAACGGGTGGGAAGGGTCCCCTTTCGAGTGGCCTGGGAACCCCGGGGGGATTGGCCGGACGAGGTGATCCGACGGATCTGCGAACGTTACGGCCTGATCCATGCGGTGGATCCCTTCGCGCGCCCTCCCGTCACCCGTGAGATCGCCTATTTCCGTCTCCACGGACGGACCGGATATGCTTATCGTTACACCGATGCGGACCTGGAAGAGCTCTGGAGTCTCTGTCAGGGGTTCCGGGAGGTCTTCGTGCTGTTTAACAACGTGTCCATGTGGGAGGATGCGCTGCGGTTCCAGAAGCTGGTGGAGAGGTTTTAAAATATAAAGAGGGACGCCTCGAAGGATTTTGCCTATCCATAACATACGAGCAGCTGGGCGCTCAGGTGCTTCTTCTTCGTGGAAGGGCTTCTCTGGCGCAGACGTCAGGAGAACGGCTTGGGAGGTGGTCATGCTGAGCGAACGGGATCTGCGGGAGCTGGCCGCCCTGGAAAGCCCCCACGCTTCGATCCTCAGCCTTTACCTCGATGTGGATCCCCGCCGTCAAACCAAGGATCATTACCGGTTGAACCTGCGGCATCTGCTGGAGCGTGTGGAAGACCAGATCTCTCGGGCAGATCGGGAGGCTGTTCAGCGTTTCGTGGAGCTGGAATATGACGGGTCCGGGCGGGGGCTGGCCATCTTCTCCTCCCGGGATCTGGGGCTCTGGCGGGTGTTCTCGCTGGCCGTGCCCACGCCCAACCTGGTCTTCGTTGGCCGAAAGCCCTATGTGTTCCCGCTGGCCAGGTTATGGGACGCTTACGGGCGCTTCCTGGTCGCACTGGTGGACAAGACCCACATCCGCCTGCTGTTCTACCAGATGGGGGAGCTTCAGGAGACGCTGGAGCTGCGTGGGGAGCCAATCAAGCGACACAAACAGGGCGGGTGGGGCGCCGAGAAACTTCAGCGGCATGAAGATGAAGTGGCCTATCGCAACCTGAAGGAGGCCGCCGAGCTGACGGTGAATTTCTGCGAGCGTCATCAGCCCCGCTATCTGCTTCTCGGCGGGGCCGACCCCACCGTCGTCGAGTTTCGGGAACTCCTTCCCCGTCCCTGGAGCGACCGGATCGCTGGAACCATCCCGGGGGATCGCATGTCGGATGAGGTAGAAATCCAGGAGGCAGCCCTGCGGATCCTCCAGCAGGTGGAGCGCCAGCGCGAGTTCGCCCTGGTGGATGCGGCGATCACCGCTGCGGCCAAGGGGGGCAATGGCGTGATCAATCTGGATGACACGCTGGGGGCGGCGGCGGAGGGGCGGGTGCAGGTGTTGCTGGTGGCGGACGGGTTCCATGCCCAAGCCTATCGCTGTACCGGGTGCGGCTTCCTGATCGCTACGCCCCGGGAAACCTGCCCCTTCTGCGGCGCAGCCTTCGAACCGCTGCCCGATGCGGTGGACTGGCTGATCGCCACGGTGCTGGAGAACGGCGGCCAGGTGGAGATCGTGGAAGGCCACCCCCGATTGCAGGAAGTGGGCGTCGCCGCCCTGTTGCGCTACTGACGGTTTCGCTCGCGAGGGGAAAGGGGATCAGGGCTTTTTCATCCTCTCTCCCCGCAGCCGGAGGAGCCGTGGGGAGAGAGGATCCAGGGGAGTGGGGCCATCCGCTGGACCCGAACGGGATAAGGACGGAAAAGCCCTGAAAGGGGATAGGGCCATTTTTCCCCTAATGGGCAGCAAATTTATAATAAGGCCTTAAGGGGGTTGCTGGGCTGCCGGGTCGAATCGGAAAACGGTCAGGCCGATGCCCCTGCGTTAAAATAGAACACGGGCGCGCAATGCGCGCCCGTGTTCTATTTTCCCGGGATCAAGATGGATAGGATGCTGTGCCGCCTGCCCCTGCTTTCTCTTTGAAAGATCCATAGACCCTGGAGGCGGAAAGAAGCGTGGCGCAAACAGCTTCAACTTCCACTCGACCAGCTTCCGCAGGGCGTTACTACCGCCTGTTTGCGGTGATCCTGCTGGCTTCCACCCTGCTCTCCACCTGGCTGGGGATCGCGGTGGTGATGGCCGCTCGCGCTCAGCGCTGGCGGGCGATGGTCGGAGGCGGAGAGCTCCGCAGCGGCCCTCTGGGGCTTCCCCCGATCTCCGAGGTGGGGCGCATGCTGAACCCCATTGAGTGGCTCAACCCGGCGCCTGCCTGGCCGGTCCCCGGCCGGCTCAACATCCTGGTCCTGGGGGTGGACCGCCGGCCGGAAGAGAAAGAGATCCCGGTCCGCTCGGATGGGATTATGCTGATCGGCCTGGATCCCATCAGCAACACCATCTCGGTGCTCTCCATTCCCCGGGACCTCTATGTCCCCATCCCGGGGCTGGAGGAGCGCGGGATCTCCCAGAGCCGGATCAACACGGCGTGTTTCTATGGGGATTACTACCACCTGGGCGGGTGTGGGGAGCTGGCCAAGCAGACCGTAGCGTATAACTTCGGCGTCCCGGTGCATCGCTACATCATCCTGGATTTCAACGGCTTTAAGAAGATCATCGATCTGGTCGGAGGGGTCGATGTGGATGTGCCCCGGACCATCGTGGATAACGCCTATCCGACGGATGACTACCGGACGGAGCGGCTGGTGATCCCGGCCGGGCGGATCCACATGGATGGAGAGCTGGCGCTGAAATACGTGCGGACCCGACATGCGGACAGCGACTTCGGGCGGCTCAAGCGACAGCAACAGGTCCTGATGGCTTTGCGGGCGAAGGTTCTCTCATTCCAGTCGCTGCCCCAGATCCCGGAGATCCTGCGGACCCTGGGGGACTCCGTGCAAACCGATCTCACGATCCCGGAGATGCTGGCCATCGCCCAGTTCGCCCGGGGGGTGCCGGAGGATCGCATCCGTCTGCTGACGGTGGAGCCCTCCATGGTCCGTTCGTGGCAAACTCCCAACGGCGCGGCCGTCCTGATCCCCAACCGGCAGGCCCTGGCCACACTGATGGAAGCGTTCAATTGGGAACGATAACGCGACTGGACGGACCACCTACCCCCAAAGGAATCTGGAAGCCGATCGGGCTGCCTTCAGCGGCTCCCATGGGGTCGTGAGAAGTGTTCGATCGGCCGAACTCCGAAGAGGGCTGAGCCCATGCCAGTTGCCCGGCGGATGAAGGGGGAACTATCCGAAGCGGATCTGCTCGACGCGTTGCGGCGGGGAGACCGTCAGGCGTTCGCAGCGGTGATCGACCGGTGCGGAGACACGGTCTACCACGTCGCGTATCGGCTGCTGGGCAGCCGGGAAGAGGCCGAGGACATCCTTCAGGAAACGTTCCTCCAGGCTTTTCAACATCTCAAAGACTTCCGCGGGGAAGCGCGGCTGTGCACCTGGCTCTACCGGATCGCCTATAACCTGGCCCTGATGCGGCTGCGCCGGAAAGAGCCCGAAACCGTCTCCATCGATCAGCCGATCCTCCTGGAAAACGATGAGGAGGTCCCTCGCGAGCTGCTGGATTGGTGTTGTCTGCCTGAGGAGGAGCTGCTCCGCGCGGAGCTCCGGTCAGTGCTGGACGAGGCCATCCGCAGCCTGCCGGCGAGTTTGCGGACGGTGTTTCTGCTGCGGGACGTGGAGGGGCTATCGACGGAGGAAGTCGCTGAGATCCTGGGCATTTCCACGGATGCGGTGAAGAC
>JAUQQB010000096.1 GCA_030550075.1 Chloroflexota bacterium
AAAACTTCTGGTGTGTGAAGGGCCGGTATCTGGCAAGGCAGGATGCAAGAACGAGCACGTTTAACGTAGTGATTGGGAGGAAGCAGCCTAAAAATGAGGCACAGCAGCTTGAACAATACAACGAGACCAATCGCTGGCTCGCCGGCCGTCAGCAGGAGAGCAAGAAAGTGTTCAGTTTCAAGCATCCTGAAGAAGGTGAGCGCACCTTTGGCTTTGTGAAGCCGGGCGAGGTGGAGTTTAACACAATCAAGCAAAGGCTCGAGCAGGTATGGGAAAGCCCAAAATTCCAAGATGACGAGTTTCTGACCGGCGACGAGATTCTTCAGAGCCTCTGCGCAGGAGCGAACCCATGAGCTTTGATTTTTACGTGGATTTAGGCTCACTTCAAGCGTGCCCAGCCGATTGTTCTTTACCAAGCGGATTGGCGGCAGGCTTTGTAGATGGATGTAGTGTTGTCTTCCATTGGGCTGAAATCCAACGAGCAATAGCCGAGAAGCAGGAGAAAAGTGCCCCTCAAAGAAGTCAGCAGAAGAAAACGGCACAACGCCAGAGAAGAGAAGCAGAGCAGCAGAAGAATCAAGCGCGCAGTTGTTACATGAATGAGGCAGCAAAGGAGACACTAAGCCTGCCATCCGAACTCGAACTCAATCCTTGGCCGCCTAATCTCTTGCACCAGAATTGGCTTGCCTTTGAGATCGAGTTCGAGCTCCTTACCTCCTGGTATTCCAAGGACGATCGCTTCTTTCACCCTCTGGACAACCCGGTGCGGAAGGACCGGGTGTTTGGGGTGCCGTTCATGAGCGCGGCGAGCTGGAAAGGGCTCCTGCGCTGGGCCTGCCGCATGCAGGCGGATCTGCAGAAGCATCTGGAGCAGGGTAAGCGGTTTAAGGAATGGAAGGATCCCAATTGGATCCTGCACCTCTTCGGCAACGAGAAGGGAGAGGAGGAATACTTCCACCAGGGCGCGCTGGTGTTCTACCCCACCTGGTTTGACAGAATTGGCTTTGAGTTAATCAACCCTCACAGCCGCGAGCGGCGTGCGGGCACAAAGCCTATTTATTACGAGGTCGTCCCCCCTGGTGCGAAGGGAACACTCTATCTGCTTTACGCCCCTTGGCCGGGGATGAAACCGGCCGCCGATCCTACGGAGTTCCTGCCCAAGCTTTTGGAAGCAATTGAGACCTTGCTCACCACCTACGGCATCTCCGCCAAGCGCACCGTGGGCTGGGGAACGGCAAAGATCATGGAGTGGAAGGCTTTCCGCAAAGGGCAACAGCCCGTCGAGGGTAATAACAGGGGGCAGCTCTGGGAGCAGATTAAAAGTTGGTTTCAAACGGGAGGGATGCCATGAGCACGTTTGCGCCTGCGGACACGCTTCGCCATCACCGGCCCGTGCTCCTCGCCTGCGAGGCCCTCGGCTGGTTCCACATGGCCGGCAAGGCGCGCATAGAGTTCCTGCGCCAGCATGGCGGAGATAAAGTCCAGTACGACGAGCGCAAGTGGCACGATGCCGAACAGCCGCCGTTCCCCTGGGACGAGCTCTTGGGGTGGGTCAAGACTGTTCCCAACAATACCATACCCCAGAATGCTTGGCCGGCGTCCATGAAAGAATTCACTGAAAAGCACCATGAGCAGGATCGGGGTATGCTGGGCCTGTTGCAGGCGGGCCACGGTGTGGTCTCTGGGATCGAAAAGAACATCCCACCACGTACCTCGAAATATCTTGGCCAATCCCTGCCTCATATGTGGCTCTCCTCACCTTTTGGGCATCCCAAGCAGAACCTGTTCGCTGATCCACCGGACGTGCTCACGGAGCGTGGCTGGAAACAGGTAGTCGAGGAAATCAGGCGAGTGCTGGACGGCTTGAAGCAGCTCATTACCAACAAGGCCGTGGATGTTTCGCACTGGGCCGATTGGCGGAAGCGGGCCATCGGTCCCCAGTCCTACCTTCGCCGGGCCTTTCTTTGCACGGTCGCGGAAACCCGGCTGCCCAACAACGACGTCACCCTCTGGGACCAATCTTACGTGGCAGCGGCCCTGTTCAAAAGTGCCGTGGCAGGGGTAATCCTCAACCGTCAAGGCTTCCCCTGGCAAAATGACAGGATCAAACAGCAAACCCGCTGGCGCCTGCTCACTGTGAGCATCGGCACCGACCACTATGAGGCGCGGGCGGTGAAGATCGGTGACTGGACCGGAGCGCGGGCAGCACTGAATGAGTTTTTCGACCAAGTGGCTCAGCTCATTGAGGTGGACCTCGCTCTGGGATCTTTGCTCTATCGTGATAGCAGCGTGGCGATTTTTTCGTTCCCGGGGGAGCGCTGGGATGAGAAGCCGCCAGCCCCGTGGTTGAACGGATGGGAAAATTGGCTTCAGGAGCAGGTGGAGACCATCGCCCAGGGGTTACATCTCGAAACCCCTCCCTTCGTGCGCCTGAGTGACCCTACCCGCTCGCTGGTGCCCCTGGTTCAGGAGCGCCGGGAGGCGCGCAAGATAACGGCCATCCCCCTTCACAGAGCGTGGGATGTTGGGGGGAAGATGGCTAAGGAATCGCAAGGGCACGTCTGCCCCGTCTGCCAGGTCCGCTTGAACGGTGACCCCTCGAACAAGGGCAAACCCTGTAAAGTATGTCAGGATCGGCGCCATCATCGCCGGGATGACTGGCTCGGTGGGCGGTTGGGCTATGACACTATATGGTTTGAGGAGGTGGCCGATAGCAACAACCGCATCGCCCTCCTCACCCTTTCTTTGGATCTTGAGCCCTGGCTGAACGGTGAACGGGTGGACAGCCTGCGGGGGCAGGCGATATCGGAGTGGCGAAGGTTTAATCCGACCTTGTCGGGGCAGCTCAATCCAATCGATCCCGCGGAGCCGTTCAAATCTTTGCAAGACTACATCAAGAGCAAACTCTCAAATTTTGACCGGCAAGATCCCGTTCTGGGGGGCCTTCAGGAAGGTTATCAGCATGAGCAGGATTGGCCGTCGTTCTTCCAAAAAATCGTGGAAGACCGCGCCGAGGCGCCCAAATGGAATGATCTGAACGACGACCAGCGGGCGGCCTGGATTATCCATCAGCTTTTCTGTAAGCTCCCCTCACCGGGCCGGGTCTACCGCTTCTGGCGGGAAGCCGAAGACTTCTTTGAAGACCTGCTCAAAGAGTTCCGCCAGATCGCGGCTCGTAGCGAGAACCCCTGGCGGGTGCGGCGCCTTCTGATCAAGCCGGATGCAAACAGCCGTTCCGGCTGGCAAGACCGCACGCTTTACGATGGGCGCTGGCGGGGCATCCAGTTCAGCCTGGTTTATGTGCAGGCGCTGGGCGGTTTCGTCACCGCCTCCAACCTGGCCCGACTCTTGAAACCGGACGAACCGAAGGACACGCTCCGGGGCCAGCGGATTGCTCTGGAGGAGGAGGACACGTTCGGAACGACGAAGCAACTGGTCACCGAGAAGGTCGAGGAGATCGGTGATACCTATTCTCACCTTGGCGTGTATCATCCCGTCATCCCGCTGGAGCTTTCCCCGCTGCGCTTCCGGGTGGTGCTTCCACTGGAGGCAGCCTCCGAATGCGTGGACCTGGCTCTGTCCCGCTGGCGGGAGGAGTTCGCCCGGGTCTGGGATCGCCTTCCCTTACATGTGGGTATCGTCGCCTTTGACCGAACCTTCCCCTTCCAAGCGGTGGTGGAGGCCACGCGCAACCTGGAGGACAGGCTCCGCCAGGACGAGAAGCCCTGGAGGGTGGAGCGACACGAGGTACGCAATGGGATCCTCGCCCTGCAGCTCCGGCGACCGGATAAACACACCACCTTGCGAACCGTGCCGTTGACGGTGCCCGATGGCCGGGAGGATGTCTTCTACCCCTACGTCGCCGTGGAGGATCCATCCCTCCGCCACCCAAGAGACTTCCGTCATCCGAACGGTCAGATCTACCGGCACATGGCGGATCTGCGAGTTGGGGACAGCATCCGGGTTTTCCCTGGGCGGATAGTGTTCCTCTTCATGGACACCGCCAGCGCCCGGTTTCAGATTCCTGACCCCCTCTATTTAGAGGACTGGGAGGAAATGCGGGAAATATGGCAGCTTGTGGAACGCGTTGCCCCCAGTCAAACGGCTCTGCAGCGTTTCTGGAGCGCCCTTAGCCAGCTTGAGCGAAACTGGCAAGAATTGCTGGAGAAACCATCGCCGGACCTCTGGCGCGATACCGTGCGGGCACTCATCGCCGAGCATTTGGAGGCAAAGGGGGCGGCGCTGGAGACCCTGACCGAAGCGGCGGTTCAGGGACTTCTCCAGTGCGCTCTGGAATGGCATATGACGGTGCTCAAGAAAACCGTTCATGGAGGTTGAGCCATGGCAAGCTACCAGAAGTTTCTCCATGTGGGCTTAGCCCTGGATCCCATTCACGTGGGCACGGGCGGCGCCCGCATCGGGCGGGTCGACCTGACCATCGTGCGGGACCCGGTCACCCGCGTCCCGAAGATCCCCGGCTCCAGCCTGGCCGGGGTGTATCGGACCTACGTGGCGATGGATTTCGAAGAACGACGCAGGCAAACACCATCCCAGCCGCCCCCTCAACCGCCTTCTCAGACCCAGCGTGAAAAGCCCTACTATCCCGACTGTGCAGGACAGGGGCAACCTCGCCCCGACGGCACGGGTGGCCATTGCGGCCAGCCGGATTGTCCTGTCTGCACTGTCTTCGGTTTCGCCCGCGGGAAGGACCAGGCCGGCGGCTTTGCCGGACTGGCCGCCTTTACCGACGCGCACGTACTTCTTTTCCCGGTCCCCACGCGGCGAGGACCCCACTGGGTCACCTGCCCCATGGCGTTGCGGCTGGTGGGCCTCGAGGTAAGCGGGGTTCAAGAGAACGCCGTGTATTTGGAAGATGCATCATCAAGAGGCAGATTGAATCTGGGGTGGCTGTTCCTAGAGGTTAGGCCTTGTCAGCAGTTGCAGCAGGTCAAAGATACGTTGCAAACGTTGGGCGTCCCCGATTACATCTGCAACCGCCTAGCCATCCTGCCTGACCACCTGTTCATCCACGTCGTGAACAGTAATCTAGAGGTGCGCACTTCGGTCTCCATCAACCCGGAAACCGGGGCGGCCGAGGAGGGGGCCCTATTCTCCTACGAAGCCCTGCCGAGGACCACGGTTCTGGTGTGGGAAATCATCGCCAAGAACCCGAGGCACTTCAAAATTGATGGCAGAGATGTGGGCGTGACCCTGAGCAACGGCCAGAAGATGGATGATCCCAATAAGGTCCTTGAGATCACGAAGCAGGCCCGTCCCTACATAGAACATCTGGGCATCGGCGGCATGGGCACGCGGGGGATGGGAAGGTTGAGGGTCCTCTGTCCCAAACAACAGGATATGCAGGGGAAACCAGTGAGCTGCAAGGGAGAACCCCAGGCTGCCGAACCCAGCCAGCCTGAAGCACAACCGGAGCAGGAGGCGAGCCATGAATCAGCAAGCTAATCAGCCGATTAATCTGGATATTCGCTGCGCAGAGCTCGGGCGGAAGTTGGCAGATATCGAAGGCATGGATGAAAAGGTCCTCAACGAGGCCCTGGCCGTGCTGGAGGATCAGGGGATTTATGCGATGTTTCTCTACATCCAGGCTCGGCATGGCGAGATAGCAGGGCCATTCAAGGGGCAGTGTGTGCACCTCTTGCAGGACGTCTTCGGCGATACATTTCCGCGGGAAGCCCTGAAAGCCGCCAAACAGCTTGCTGATGATCTGGACAATCTTCTCTTTGCCCGTGACCTTCTGCGCAACGCGCTAAGCTATGCGCGCTACCACCTGAAGGCAAAAGGGAGCTGAACATGACCTGGGAGCTTTACCGCTGGGTTTGGCGCTTGGAGTCGCCACTACATATTGGAGCGCCGCCGGCTGGGGCCCTCAACCGGACGCGTCTCTATCTCCCGGCCCGCGCCCTCTGGGGAGCGCTGACAGCGGAGATCGCTTGCCGTCACAGCCCAAATCAGTTCCCGGATTACAAATCTGTCGGCCAATCCCTTCAGACAAACACCCGCCTGAGCTATCTCTTCCCGGCGGAGCAGGTCAATGGAGAAGAATGGAGGGCATGGTTACCTCGCTATAAGCAGGGCGCAGGCCTGGTCTGGGAGTGGGAGGGGGACCACGAGCCACGGGAAGACCGGCTCTTCCGCACGCGCCTGCTCATCACCCGGCCGGGCACAGCCATCGAGCCGCAATCCAGTACCGCCGCCGAGGGCACGCTCAGGGAGTTCGAGCTGATCAGCCCTCATTGGCGGGATGCCGATAGTGCCTTTAGACCGGTGGATATGGTGGGCTATCTCTTTTGCCGCGATACCAACACCGGTCTGCGCCAGGAGATCTGCCAGATCGAGGAGCTGTTCATCGGGGGAGACACCCGTTACGGGCTCGGTCGTCTGACCCGGATCACCTGCGACCGGGCTTCACAGTTCTTCGATAGCGGCCAAGTAGACTTGCAGGCAAGCTCACCTGTTGTCACAACCCGACGGTTGCTTGCCCACGCCGTTGTAGCCCCTAACCTAAGCCTACTCGGCGCCATGGAATGCCTGGCCGGCTGGGATATGATCCAGGGAGGGCTGAAGAGGGCCGAACTCGTGTGGGTGCCCGGATCCTCCCTCGGCCAGGACCAGGAATTCGACCTGCGGGAGGACGGGTTATGGAGCATACGGGTGACAGGCGCCGCCTGATCGAAATCGATTTCCCCCTGCGAAAGGTTTCGGAAGAATCCGTGCGCGAGAAGAACATCCGCCACGGGCATATCTCCACCTTGCACATCTGGTGGGCGCGGCGGCCCCTGGCCGCCTCCCGCGCTACCGCTTTGGCAGCCCTCCTGCCCGACGATCCATCCCAGCTGGAGGATTTCCTGCGTTTGGTGCGCTATCTCTCGCCCTGGGAGGCCGTTCAAGGGGAGAATCACAACCTGGAGAGAGCCCGCGCCCTGATCCACGAGGTTTTCGGCGGTCGCGCTCCGCGGGTGCTGGACTGCTTCGCCGGCGGCGGGGCCATCCCGCTGGAGGCGCTGCGCCTGGGCTGTGAGACCTACGCCCTGGACTACAACCCGGTGGCGGTGCTGATCCTCAAGGCGGTGCTGGAGCTGCCGCAGCGTTTCGGGCGAAGGGTGAAGGGTGAAGGGCGATGGGTGAGGGGTGAAGAAAAGGATCAACAAGGAGGTGTGGCAGATGAAGCAAATCAAGTCATATCGGGACCTAGAGATTTGGCAGAAGGCGATGTTTCTGGCTGCCGAGGTCTATCGGATGAGCAACAGCTTACCCAGAGCAGAGCAGTGGGGACTGGCGTCTCAAATGCAGCGAGCGGCAGTCTCGATTCCGGCGAACATTGCCGAGGGCTGGGGTCGGAGCTCCACGCGGGAATTTCTCCAGTTTCTCCGCATCAGTCGCGGGTCGCTGTGCGAACTGGAAACGCACCTAATGCTGGCGGAACAACTGGGTTACCTGACCCAAGCGCAGACCGCTCCGCTATTGGAACAATGCGATCGTCTCAGCCGGATGCTCCTTTCCCTGATGCGTTCCCTGGAGCACAAGAAGTAACCCTCTTCCCCCCTTCACGCTTCACCCTTCACTCTTCACTCCTGGAATCAGTCCGCTTGTGGGGCCAGTGGGTGCTGGAGGAGGCCCGCAAAGAACTGGAACGCTTTTATCCAAAGGACCCTGATAGTTCGATCCCCGTCGGCTACATCTGGGCGCGGACGCTCCCCTGCCAGAACCCGGCCTGCGGCGCCGAAATCCCCCTCATGCGCCAGACCTGGCTGGCCAAGAAGGCAAAGGGTGAGGGGCGAAGGGTGAAGGGAGATAAGCTAATTGCCTTGAGGCTGATTCCGAACCGAGCAGCCCGGCGCGTGGACGTGGAGATTGTGGGGCAGAACGGTGAACCAATTGATTTTGACCCCGAGGAGGGCACGGTCACGCGCGCCCACGTGCGCTGTCCGCTCTGCGGCGGAACGATAGATGACAAAACCACCCGCCGGCTGTTCCGCGAGGGCAAGGCGGGCCAGCGCCTGATGGCCGTGGTGCTGCACCACCCCCAGCGCAGCGGCAAAACCTACCGCCTGCCCACCGAGCGCGATCTCGCCGCCTACCGCGCCGCCGAAGAAGCCTTGGAAGCCAAACGCCAGCACCTCTGGGCCGAATGGGGCATAGACCCCGTGCCGGATGAGCCGTTGATTTACGACCCCCGCAACGTTTGGGTTACGCCCTACTTTCCAGATAATGAGCAAAAATGGGGAAGCTTGTTTAACGCCCGGCAGAAGCTGGCGCTCATCACCTTTGCCGATGCGGTGCGCCGCGCCCACGCCCAGATGCTCGCCCAGGGCGCCGACCCCGAATTCGCCAAGGCGGTGACGACGTATCTTGCGCTGGCGTTGGATAAACTCGCGACCTATCTCTGTGCTCTTACTCGTTGGCGTGCTGATGTGTTGTCCTTCGAAAGGGCCTTTGACCGACAGGCATTGCCTATGGTTTGGGACTACGGCGAGGTGAGCCCGTTTAGCGAGGCGCGTGGAAGTTGGGATTTGGAGGGTATCATAGAAGTCCTCACCCACCTCACCCGCATCCCGCCGGTGGAGGCGGGAAGTCCACCAGCAGTCCACCACGGCTCCGCCACGGCGCTGCCCTGGCCCAATGACTTCTTTGACGCGGTGCTCACCGACCCGCCGT
>JAUQQB010000097.1 GCA_030550075.1 Chloroflexota bacterium
CCCACGGCCCAAAGGGCCGTGGGGAGGGGGGATAAAAGAGATTCCCCAGGGGACCAAAACCAAAAATCAAATCTGGAGGGAGCAGTAGTAGGGCACGTGAGTGCCCGTGCTTTTTGCGAACGCCTGGAACGGGCACTCCGCTTCGTGCCCGACTACAAACAGGGTTTTTGTTCGTAGTCGGGCACGCAAGTGCCCGTTCCCTTTTTGTGAGGGCCTAATGGACACTTCTGGTAAACCCAATCCCATTGGGAAGGGCGGCCATCCTGAAAGGGGGCCGGCAGGGATTTTTGTCCTGTCGGCCCCCCGGCAACTATAGAGGGCATGCGCCGATCACCGCGGCATCAGGTCCAGGATGTTCTCCCGTCCGACCAGATCCGTCACTTCCTTCGCGTAGGCTTCCATCGCCTGCTCCGGCGTCATCTCGCCCGAGACCACCCGTTCGGTGGCCAGCTGGGCGGCCTGGGAGACCTTCGGGTAGACCGGGAGCATCGGGCGGACCGTGGTCAGCGGCAGCAGCTTCACCAGCTCCGTCATCACCGGGTCGCCCGTCACCGGAACATCCGACCGGGCCCGGATGCGCGGCTCGATCTTCTGGAACTCCATCAGCATCTCCTTGCTGAACATGAAGGAGAGGAACGCCCAGGCCTCTTTCGGATGCTTGGTGTTGGGGTTCAGGATGAAGCCGGTGCCTCCGGAGATGGTCACGAAGTCCTGGCCCCGGAAACCCTTACCGGGCTCCCTGGCCGGGATCCTGGCCCAACCCACCACCTCATCCCGGTTGGGGATGGCCCACTCGGACTTGGTCGCCGGGTTGAGCACTGAACGCCAGAACCAGTCGCCCTCCCAGAGCATAGCGATCTTCCCATCCCGGAAGCCGGCGAAGGACTGCTCGCGGCCGCCCTTGATCAGCTGGATGCGCGCATCGCCCAGCTTCTCATCGATGTAAACCCGCTTGTAGAAGTTCAGCGTATCGAGCATCGCCGGGCTGCGCACGATCCACTTGTTCTGATCCCAGTCGAAAATGAAGGAGCCGGCGGATAGCAGCACCGGGTAGAAGCCCTGCATCGTGGTCGCCTCGCCCATGTTGGTCCCGGCGTTCACCTGCATCGGGATCACGCCGGGCAGGGCTTTCTTGATCTGGCGGGCGGCGGCGAAGATGTCCTCCCATGAGGTCGGCTGCCAGTTCTCCGGGAGACCGGCTTTCTTGAAGAGGTCCTTGCGGTACCAGATCACCCGGACGTCGGTGCCGGTGGGGATACCGTATCGCTTCCCCTGATACATCAGGAGGGCCTGCACGGTCTCGGGGATCTGGGCCCATCCCTCCCACTGGTTCACCTCGGGGCCGACGATCTCCTCCAGCGGCTTGATCAGCCCGCCGGCGACGAACTCCGCGGTCCAGAAGCCATCGAAGGCCATCACGTCGTGGCCCTTGCCCGCCTTGAGGTCGAGGGCATACTGGGCCTTCAGCTCCTCATCGCTGCCCCCGAACTCCACCAGGCGGACCTTCACCGGCGTCCCTTTCGCCGCCATTTGTTTCTCAAAGGTAGGGATCACCGTCTCGGTCAGCCACTGCACCAGTGCGGCGTTCACTCCGCCTTTGACGCAACGACAGGTGATGGTGATCTCCACCGGGGCGGGCGTGGGAGAGGGCGCTGGGGTGGGGCTGGGGGCTGGGGTTGGAGGCGGCGCGGTCGTGGGGGTCGGCGTAGGCGTGGCCGCCGGCGCGCAGGCCGCGATCAAAAGAACCAGAACCGTGATCCAGGAGAAGGCGGAACCGATCACGCGTTTCATGGCGGCCTCCTTTCAGCAAGGCTTTTCCCGAAGGATTTTTGTGTTTCGCCGCAAACTCTGCGTGTAATGTGTTTGAACGGTGTGTGAAATCCGTGTAAAGGATCCTCCGTATCCACGAAGGGGCAGCTTAGCCTGCGGCAGGCGCGGGCCCGCAGGACTCCCGCTCGATTAACGTTCCCTGGAGCAGGATACGTTTTGGAGAAGGCCGGCCGTCCAGAATCTCCAGGAGCATCTCCGCCGCCAGACGGCCTAACTGCTGCCGGGGTTGCGCTACAGTGGTCAGCGTCGGGGTCACATAGGTCCCTTCCTCCAGGCCATCGAAACCGATGATGGAGAGCTCCTCGGGAACCCGCAGGCCGGCCCGCAGCGCCGCTTTGAGGGCGCCGATGGCCGTGAGGTCGTTGTAGCAGAACACCGCCGTGGGGCGGGGACGAACCTCTAACAGGCGTCGCATCGCCATCTCGCCCCCCTCCACCCGACCATCCCCCTTCACCACCCACTCCGGGCGTGGACTCAGCCCTGCCTCCCGCAGCGCCTGGCGGTAGCCCCGATAGCGATCCTGGTTGCTCCGCCCACCCCGGCGGCTCCCGATGTAGGCGATGGCCCGATGTCCCAGGCCGATCAGGTAACGGGTGGCGAGATATCCACCGTGAACGTTATCGGTAGCCACCGAATACACGTAGGGGCCTGTCTGGTGGCTGTTGATCAGGACGATGGGGATCCGAAGGGCTTCGAGCAGGGGGAGGTAACGGCTGCCCAGACGGGAGGCGGCCACAATGATCCCATCCACCTGCTTGGCCGCCAGCAGCTCTACGATGGCCCGTTCCTTCTCGGGGTCCTCATGGGAGAGGCTGAGGAGGAGGCCGTAGCCGTGGGCCTGGGCTACCCGTTCAATTCCCTGCACGACCTCGGTGTGGAAGGGGTCGCTCAGGCGGGTGACCACCACACCGAGGGTCTGGGTGCGGCGGCCCTGCAGGGCGCGGGCCACCGGGTTGGGGCGGTAACCCAGGGATTCGGCGATCGCCCGGATCCGGGCCCGGGTCTCGGGGCTGATCTCCTCGCTGTCCCGCAGCGCCCGGGAGACCGTGGTGTGGCTCACCCCCGCGGCCCGGGCGATGTCCTTGATCGTCACGCTCATGGTGCACACGTGTTCGAAAATCTAATCCAATTATATGTATATCGTGTTCGCCCGTCAAAGGAAGTGCAAGGGTGATGGTTCACCTCCGAGGTCACCGCCTATCGATACCCGTGTCTCCGTTGCGGCCACGCCTTCCAGGTCTACCCGGTGGGCGTATCCAGGGATCCCCTCCTGGGGATGAAGAGGGAAAAGTCTTTAAGGGGATTCGAACCCCAGCGCTGGGGAACGATGTCATAACCGTCGCTGGAAAAGAGGGGAAGGTGAGAGATCCGCGTTTTGATCGGCAAATCGCGAGGGGGTCTGATCCATAGGCGTCGAGGACAGGTCCCTCCTCCCTTATCTCTCCTCCCCGCGGCCCTTCGGGCGGCGAGGAGGAGGGAAGCGATGGTTCCATCCCCACAAGGGAGGGAAGACGCTATGCATCTGTTGATTGATATTGCTATCCTCCTCTTGTTATAGCCAGTGGGACCTTTGTTCATCTGGGGAATGGAATGGGCTGAGGGCCGCCTTTGGCAACCCTCAGCCCTCAGCCGAGCGCAGCATGCTCGATATTCCATGTGAGCTTGTTCACCCCCAATGTCCCCGGGCGACATTCACGAGATCCGCTAAAAGCCCAAAGGCGGTCTGGGCCGGCTCGGGCTCGTGCTCCATCAGGGTAAGCTGCTTTAATGTGTCGGTGCGCAGCGCGATCACCGAGGAGGTCCCCCGCACATGGGCCAGAAGGTCCTCCATCGGCACAGCCTCCGGCGCTACCCGGGCCCGCACGGCTTCATCCTCTCCGCGCTCGGCTGTGCACACCAGTTTGATCCGCTGCCCCTCCCGCCGGGCGTCCGCCAGATCCTCCGGGCGGATCCCCCGGATCCCCGTCCGTTCCACCTGATCCGGCCGGAGATCCGCTTCCATCCACACGTTGGCCAGCACGCAGGTCTTCACTGCCGCATCCCATCCATCGATATCGTTCGATGGATCCGCTTCGGCAATGCCGATGGCCTGAGCCTCCCGCACGGCCTCCTCGAAGGGGACCCCTTCCTCCATGCGGGTGAGGATGAAGTTGGTGGTGCTATTCAGAATGGCCCGGAAGCCCAGGATGCGGGTGGCCGGCAGCCCCTCGCGGACCAGGCTGAAGAGCGGGGCGCCGTCCATGACTGTGGACTCGAAGAGGAAAGCCCGGCCCTGGGAGCGAGCCAGCTCCCGCAGCTCCCGATACGCAAAGGCCAGCGGGCCCTTGTTGGCGGTGACCACGTGCCGGCCGGAGCGCATGGCGGCTCGCACGTGATCGGTGGCCGGCTGACCCGTGCGCGGATCCAGGACCGTGATTTCCACGATGACATCCGCTGGGCACCGCTCGATGAAGGCGATGGTCTCCGTCGGCGCCGGGCTCCGGCTCAGGACGCTGAGATCTCCGTTGTCTTCCGCTGCTGTCAGAGCGGCGGCCAGATCCAGCCCATCGGGATCCCATGCTGCCCCCCGGCGGGCGGTGATGATCCCTGTGACCCGGATATCGAGATCATGGCGTTGACGGATCTCCGCATGCTTTCTCAGGAGCAGGCGGGCAAAGGCCCGGCCCACCGCTCCGAAGCCGATGAGAGCCACGCGCTGAATGGATGACGTCATCGGTTCTCCTCCTTGGATGAAGCATGAGGACGATCTTATAGAATGACCCGCAGAGGCCATCCACGAATCGGGCACGAATGCTGATTGGGATCCCATCCGGTTACTACCAAGCATTCCCACGTTATCCGGCGGCATGAAAAGATACAGTGGGGTATAAAAAGGGCCTGCCCGGTCATCCCGTTTGTGGCCACTCTCTGAAGTCACAATGGTTTTTATGGAACTTTCGTGGGGTGGGAGACTCCCTACCCAATTCATTATGACCCTTCGGAGTGCCCATCGTCTCATTCGTGTATTTTATTCACGGATGGCCTTCATGGCCCCATATCGATAGAGATCTCCCCATGGGCGTAGCGTCGGACGGCCTCGTAAACGGCTCGGGGATGAAACTCCAGATCCAGAAAGGCATAGCCCTCGAGGATGGAGTCTTCCCGCCACGGGTAACGCAGCGCCCACATGGCCACCACCGGGCACCACGGCCAGTGCCGCCGCGCGTATTCGTAGGCTCGAATCGTGTAATCCGCCCGCATCTCCGGCGGGAGCCCGTGGTCATAATCCGGCGATTCATTCCATCCGGTTTCGGTAATGTAAATCGGCCGCTCGTCACCGTAAAGCCGCATGATCGCCCGCATCAGTTCCACCCGGCGAAAATTCAGCCGCCGGGGATCCGGCGGCTCCTCCGGTGGGTTCCCAAACCCATAGGGATGCATCGCCCATCCATCCAGGTAAGGGGCGATCCCCTGCGCGTAGACTTCTGCCAAAAACCGCAGATCGTTCATCGCATGGAGGGAATCCTCCAGGGTGGGGGCCGGCCCGCCCGCAAGGACCGGGAGATCCGGCGCCACCTGTTTAACTGCCGGATACACTGCCTTCATCAACGCCACGAAGGCGGCCGGGTTCGGTGGCCGTTCCCCCCATTCGATGTAGAGATTGGGCTCGTTCCAGATCACCAGGGCGGCGATCTGATCCTGATAGCGCGCTGCGAAGGCGGCCGCAAAGCGGGCGAAGGGGAACACCGCCTCGGTCCCCAGGTAAGTCGCCGGCGCGCGCCACGGACGTGCCCATACCGGGACCAGCCCGAGGCGGGCGATAACCTTTAGGCCCTCCCGCCGCGCCAGGAAGATCCGCAGGTCGCTGTGGCTCCAGGCGTAACGCCCGGGCTTTGGTTCTAAATAAGCCCATGGGAAAAATTCCACCACCCAGGCCGCCCCCATCGCCCGAGCCATCTCAAAGGTGTGATAGATACGCGCGGGATTGGCTTCGTCGGTCACCCGGGTATGGATCCCAATCATAGGGTTCACGGTCTCCGGGGCGCGCGGGGGGCCTAACACCAGTATCGACGGTCCCCCGGCGGAAGCTGGGAGCATCCAGAGGGCGAAAGCGATGACCCGACAAAGCGCTCTGAGCTTATGATTCCCCGGGCTTTTGAAATCCAGACGGGAACGCTTCACCGATCTCTTCCCGAGTAAAGCGATGCGTTTGTTCCTTCCTTAGGGGGCTTGGGCTACACTCCCCTGACGAGGGCCAGCAATGTAAATCCTAAGCCTTCATTATGGAGCGAAGCGAGAGGAACAAGGATTCTTCCTCCTGTATAGGGGCAGGCTGGCTTCTCTCTATACGATTTCCTACAAATCAAAAGGCTCTGGACGGAGCGGACGAAGGCCCCATCCAACGATGAGCTCACGGAATTTGGCGGCATCGGGCACAGCGAAAAGATGCGTCGGGCACCGGCAGTCGCTGCTGCCGAACCGGGGGATTGCAGGAGGAAGCTGCTGAGCCAGCGCGCGGGCCAGCCGGCATTCCATGGAGGGATCCTGGGTTTCCATAATGAAAGCCCCACGCAACGTCCCGGCGGCCAGCAGGAAATCGATGTGCCAGCGGCGGGTGGGGTTCCGGCCCTCGGCCACATCCTGATGACGTTGTAGCCGCCGGAACCCCCCTGGACCCTGTGCGGAGCCCACATAGGCATAGGTGCCCGCAAGACGCCGGCGTCCTAATCGGCCGACTGCCACCTCTCCGAACACTTCCAGCCATAACACATAAACCCCGCGAGCCATTCCGTTCGACATCGTTCGTTCCATGGTGTAAGGGCTCTGAGCAAAACGCTTCGGCCCCTCTTGGAATTGGACTCTGGGAACGGGCGGGGCCGCTGAAGGTAGCCTCGCCCGCCCCGAAAATCTATCATTGGCTTCCCTATGGCCCTTGGGGCCATGGGAGAGGCCTACCTGACCTTTAAGTAAAGGACCTGCTACCATGATTGCACAACGAGTCTTAAGGATAAATCCCCCGAATCAAGGTCGCCTGGGCGACACGCCAGATGGCCAGGGCCTGGGCCGCCGTGCGATAGTCCCCGGGCTTCAGGCCATAGCGGCGCAGCTCCTCCTCCTTCGCCAGCACTTCGTAGAAGGCCCGCTTGAGGATCCGCTCCATGCGCTGATGGATCTCCTCCTCCGTCCAGAAGAAGGACTGCAGATCCTGCACCCACTCGAAATAAGAGGCCACCACTCCGCCGGCATTGCACAGGATATCCGGCACAATGAAGACGCCCTTCTCGATCAGGATCTCATCGGCCTCCGGGGTGGTGGGGCCGTTGGCTCCCTCGGCCAGGATGCGGGCCTGCACATAAGGCGCGTTCTCGGCGGTGATCTGATTTTCCAGGGCCGCCGGGATCAGGACATCGACTTTCAGCGTGAGAAGCTCCGCGTTAGTAATCGGTTCCACCCCTGAGAAACCCATGACCGTTCGATGTTGCCGGACGTGCTCCATCAGCCGGGGGATATCCAGGCCCTTAGGGTTGTAAATTCCGCCGTGGATATCGCTCACCGCCACGACTTTAGCACCCATCTGATAAGCCGCCAGGGCCGCATGGGAGCCGACGTTCCCGAACCCCTGGATCGCGATCGTGGCATGCTCGATGGGGATCCGGTTCGCCTTCAGGGCCTCGGCGACCACCATCATCACGCCACGGCCGGTCGCCTCCACCCGCCCCAGGGTGCCGCCGACTTCCAGGGGTTTCCCCGTCACCACCGCGGGCTGGGTGAACCCGGTATGCATGGAGTAAGTGTCCATAATCCAGGCCATGATCTGAGGATTGGTCCCCACATCCGGAGCTGGCACATCCCCGCCGGGATGCATCAGCAGACTGATCTCCGTCGCATATCGGCGGGTCAGCCGCTCCAGCTCTCGAGGGGAGAGCTTCGTGGAGTCCACCGCCACGCCGCCCTTGGCCCCGCCGTAGGGGATGTTCACCAGGGCGCATTTCCAGGTCATCCACATCGCCAGCGCCCGCACCTCCTCCAGGGTGACGTCCGGATGGTAGCGGATACCCCCTTTGGTAGGGCCGCGGACGGCGTTGTGGTGCACCCGGTAGCCGGTGAACATTTGGATGGATCCATCGTCCATCTGGACGGGGAAATTGACGATCAGCTCCCGCTTGGGACGACGCAGGAACTCAATAAGTCCCCTTTTGAGAGGATGGCCGGAGGCTTCCAGGATATGAGCGGCCTTGTCGAATTGGGCCAGGGCGGCATGCCATGCCTGAAGCCCTTTTCGAACGGCCTCGGGGGAAGGAGAGTAAAAGGCGCTGTAGGAAACTTCGATCGAACGCTCCGCTGCCATGGTCCCTCCTCTATTGACAAAAGTGTTCATATCGTGACCAATAGGGATCAAAAATACTTCGGGGAAGTGGAGCCTGGTGCTTTCGGTCTGGATCTGCCCCCAAAGGTGTAACTCCTATGAAATAGAAGGTGGCAGCGGCAGAGCCGCTGCCACCTTCGTCTTCCCCTCCGAGGGATCCCGAGAGGCTGTCCAGCGCGCTGGGGCGCTTTCCTCAAAATTTTACACCCAGCCTCGCAACCGCATGGCCTCGACCACCCGCTCGATGGCCACAATGTAGGCGCCCAGCCGGTTGTGCACCTTGTAGCGCTGCGCGGTCTCATGCACGGCATGGAAGGCCGCGGTCATCTTCTCATCCAGCCGCTGGTGCACCTCCGCCTCATTCCAGTAGTAGCCGTAGGCGTTCTGCACCATCTCAAAGTAGGAGACCGTCACCCCGCCCGCGTTGCACAGGAAATCGGGGATGACGTAAACCCCGTTCTCGTGGAGGATGTGATCCGCCTCCGGCGT
>JAUQQB010000098.1 GCA_030550075.1 Chloroflexota bacterium
CCTACGCCGCCCCGCTCCGCCCCCAAAAAGGATTTTTCTCCCCCCTCCCCCCGGCCCAACGGGCGGTGGGGAGGGGGGAGAAAGGGGGGTGGGGCCATTCCGTCCCACCTTTAGAGCTTTCAACTGCGTAACTCCTATTAATTTTGCAGGTGCAGGACGACTGCGAGCAGTTGTCCTGCACTTTAATCCCGCTCCATCGAGTTTTTTGGGCTGGGACGGGCGCCTTCGGCCCTCGTCCCAGCCCCAAAATCATGTGATCCCCCTCCCCGCAGCCTTTCGGCCGCGGGGAGGGGCCCCTTAACTCCTCCCGGACGGAGATCAACGGCGCAAGTGTAGGACAACTGCAAGCAGTTGTCCTACACTTAATCCCGTTCCTCCGGAGCGCGGGGCTCCCCGCGCAACCCCCGGGTAACCAGGCCGTGGACCTTCAGCGGCAGCCCGAACAGCCGGATGAAGCCGGCGGCGTCTTTGTGATCGTAAGCGCCCACCGTGTCAAAGGAGACGATATCCTCCCGGTAGAGGCTGTAGGGGGAGCGCCGGCCCACAACGAAGACGTTTCCTTTGTAAAGCTTCAGCCGCACTTCCCCGGTAACGTGGCGCATCACGGTCCTCACGAAGGCGTCCATCGCTTCCCGCAGCGGGCTGAACCACCAGCCGTAGTAGACCAGCTCCGCATACCGCAGCGCCAGGCCCTGTTTGAAATGCATGGTTTCACGATCCAGGCACAGGGTCTCCAGCCCCCGCAGGGCTTCCATCAATAGGGTACCCCCCGGCGTCTCGTAAACGCCGCGGGATTTCATCCCCACCAGCCGGTTCTCCACCAGGTCTACCCGCCCGATGCCGTGCTTGGCGCCCAGGGCATTGAGGGCTTCCATCAGAGGAACCAGCCCCATCGGCTGGCCGTTCAGAGCAACGGGAATCCCCTGCTCGAACCTTAGGGTGATGATCTCCGGGGTGTCCGGCGCCTTCACGGGATCCATAGTCCAAAGGAAGACATCATCCGCGGGCTCCCAGTCGGGATCCTCCAGCGGGCCGCCCTCATGGGAGACGTGCCAGAGGTTGCGGTCGCGGCTGTAGCGGCTGGTGCTCCATTCGATCGGGACGCCGTGCGCTCGCGCGTATTCATAGGCTTCCCGACGGGAGGTGATCGACCACTCCCGCCACGGGGCGATCACCCGCAGATGAGGCGCCAGGGCCTGATAGGCCAGCTCGAAGCGGACCTGGTCATTACCCTTCCCGGTTGCCCCGTGGGCTACTGCGTCAGCCCCTTCCTGGAGGGCAATTTCCACCTGATGCTTGGCGATCAGGGGGCGTGCCATCGCGGTCCCCAGGAGATATTTGCCCTCGTAGATCGCACCGGCCTGCACGGTGGGCAATACATAATCCCGCAGGAATTCCTCCCGCAGGTCCCGGATGATCACTTTCGACGCCCCGCCGGCATAAGCCCGTTCCTCGATCCCTTTCATCTCCTCCGCCCCCTGGCCGATATCGGCGCAGAAGGCGATCACCTCGCACCCATAAGTCTCCCGCAGCCACGGGATGATGGTGGAGGTATCCAGACCGCCGGAATATGCCAGCACCACCTTGTGAACCATTTCCGCCTCCTGAAAGACCAGGATTTCCTGCCGGGCGCTTCCGTTCGCAGCTGCCCGGCTTTTTCCTCATTCCATCCGAAGCACCACGGCGACTTCATCGCAGCGTTCCCGGAGCGGACAATATATGCAATCCCGCCATACTTTCTCCGGGAAGCGATCCCGTTCCGTGACCGTAAAGCCTATGCGCTCGAAGAAGGGGACCGCCCGGGTGAGGGCGAAAACCGTATGCGCGCCGGCGGACCGCGCCCGTTCCACCAGCGCCTGCACGATCGCTCCCCCCACCCCGTTGCCCTGATAGGCTTCCTCCACCGCCAGGGAGCGAATCTCGACCAGCGTGGGGGACATCCATACCAGCGAACCGCAGCCCACGATTCGGCCCTCCACTTCCGCCACCATCCAGTCCGGAAGCGTGGCGGCGATCTCCTCCGCGCTCCGTGGGAGGAGCCATCCCCGACGAGCATATTCGCTCACCAGGGCATAGAGCGTCGGGATGTCCTCCGGACGGGCCGGCCGGATTCGCATGATTTTCCCCTCCTTTCATCTCACTCGCGATGGTTGGAACGGACTTTGGACCAGACGGGCTGGGATCCTCCTCGAATAGGAAAGCAGCCAGCCACGGAAGCCATGAAAGCGCTAAGTGGCCATCGCTTCCCGGAGGATCGCGACGGCCTCATCGATGTGGGATTTCTCGACGATCAGCGGGGGAACCATCCGCACGACGTGGTCGCCCGCTGTTGCAAGGAGCAGCCCTCGCTCCAGAGCGGCCATCACGACCGCTCGCGCATCCCCTTCGATCTCGATCCCCACCAGGAGGCCCCGGCCCCGGATCTCCTGGACGCCCGGCAGTTCCGCGGCATGCAGGCGCTCCATCAGATACGCTCCGGCTTCCCGCACACGGGCCAGAAAGGCGGGGTCCCGAAGGCGCTCGAAGACATGAAGGGCCACGGCGCTCACCAGCGGCCCGCCGGCGAAGGTGCTGCCGTGGTCGCCCGGCCGCAGAACGGCGGCCACTTTCTCCTTCATCAGCACCGCGCCGATGGGCAGCCCGTTGGCCAGGGGCTTGGCCACCGTCAGCAAATCGGGCTCCACCCCATACGCCTCATACGCCCACAGCCTTCCCGTGCGTCCCAGGCCGCACTGCACTTCGTCGAAGATCAGGAGGGCCCCGACCGCATCGCATCGCTCCCGCAGGGCCTGCAGGAACTCCGGCGAGGCGATGTACACCCCACCCTCTCCCTGGATCGGCTCCACGATCACAGCACAGGTTTCCGCCGTGATCGCTGCCCGGGCGGCTTCTATATCGTTAAAGGGAACGAAGGTGACGCCGGGCACCAAAGGGGCGAAGGGCTCCCGGTAGGCGGACTTCTCCGTGACGGAGAGGGCGCCCATGGTGCGCCCGTGGAAGCTGTGGGTGAAGGCAACGAAGCCAATCTTGTGATCGTTAAAATGAGTCCGGGTGAACTTCCGGGCGAACTTGAGGGCCGCCTCTACCGCCTCAGTTCCCGAGTTGCAGAAGAAGACCCGGTCGGCGAAGCTGTGGGCGACCAGGGCTTCCGCCAGGCGCAGATGAGGTTCGGTGTGGTAGAGGTTGCTGAGATGGACCAGCCGCCGGGCCTGTTCCGCGATCACCCGGGCAACCCTGGGATCCGCGTGGCCCAGGGCGCACACCGCGATCCCGGCCACGAAGTCCAGATAGCGGCGGCCGGCTGTGTCGTAGACATAAATCCCCTCGCCGTGCGTGAAGACGATCGGCGGCCGCCGATAAGTCGGCGCCAGCACGCGATCCGCCAGGGCGATGAGCGCTTCCGGATCCATTCGCCTATTCCTCCCGCATGATTTCGGTGCCCCCCTCTTGAAGGCCGGCCAGGTTCGTGATCCGCACGCGGCGCACGCCGGCCCCGAGGGCTTCCAGCGCGGAACGAACCTTGGGGATCATGCCGTCGCGGATAATCCCGGCGGCGATCAGGGCCTCGGCCTCCCCGGCGCGCAAGAGGGGTCGAATGGTATCTCCCGCTCGAACTCCCGGCACATCCGTGAGGAAAACGAGCTCGTCGGCAGGAAGCGCGGCAGCGACCGCCGCGGCCATCTGATCGGCGTTGACGTTGTAAAGCCCCTCCGGCCCCAGGCCAATGGGAGCGATCACCGGAAGAATCCCCTCCGCGATCCAGCGTCGGAGGCGTCCGACCTCCACCGCCGCCGGCTTTCCCACCCATCCCAGATCAGGCAGGGGCGTCACCCGCACCAATCCCAGATCCGCCCCACACAGTCCCAGGGCTGGCAGCCCGGCCCGTGTGAGGGCGGCCACCAGGGTCTTGTTGGCCAGCCCGGCCAGGGTCATCACGGCCAGCTCCCGGGTCTCATCATCGGTCACCCGCAGGCCGCCGACATAGCGCGGGATGAGGCCAATCCGTTGCTGCCAGGCGCTCACGGCCTTCCCCCCGCCATGGACCAGGATGGGCAGCGGCGACATCCCCTTCAGGGCCGCGATCAGGCCCTCCAGAAACGTAGGCTGGTCCAGCTCATGGCCTCCGATCTTGATCACGCGCATCGCGCCTCTCGCCTCCCTTATAGCAATCCCGCGGTCTCCTCCAGCCCGAACATCACGTTAAGGTTCTGCACCGCCTGCCCGGCGGCGCCCTTGATCAGGTTGTCAATGGAAGCGGTCAGGATGACCAGGCCGGCCTCCGGCACGCCCGTCACGGAGAGCACACAGAGATTGGTGCCCACGCTGTGCCGTAACGTCGCCAGGGTTCCCGGCGGCAGCACCTTCACGAAGGGCTCCGGGCCATAGGACTCCACGAGCAGATCCCGAACCATCCCCTCTGTCCAGCCGGAGGCCAGGGGCACGTAAATCGTAGCCAGGATCCCCCGGGCGACCGGAAGGAGCTGAGGGGAGAACACCAGCGGACCCAGGGCGCCGTTGAAGGCGTGGAGTATCTGCTCGATCTCCGGCAGGTGCCGGTGAGCCCGGCCGATGTTATAAGGGGAGAGATTCTCGTCCACTTCCACGAAGTGGGTGGTCAGGGAGGGTTTGCGGCCCGCCCCCGAGACCCCTGACTTGGCGTCCACGATGATCA
Organism: Chloroflexota bacterium; assembly: GCA_030550075.1. Lineage (GTDB taxonomy): Bacteria > Chloroflexota > Anaerolineae > Thermoflexales > Thermoflexaceae > Thermoflexus. The sequence goes on from JAUQQB010000098.1 coordinate 4,673, forward strand.
GGCCGGGGCCGATGGCGCCCGCACGGGTGAGCGGGAGCAGGGCGAGCAGGGTAGCCGTGGGGTAACAGCCGGGGTTGGCGATGAGACGGGCGGAGCGGATCGCTGGGCGGTTCCACTCGGTCAGGCCGTAAACCGCTTCCTCCAGCAAATCGGGCGCCGGATGCTCTTCCTTATACCAGCGGGCATAGACTCCGGGATCCTTTAACCGGAAGTCCGCGGAGAGATCAATCACGCGGACCCCCGCAGCGAGGGCCTGGCGGGCAACCGTAGCGGAGACACCGTGGGGCAGCGCCAGGAACACCACATCCACCTGATCCAGCGGGGCATCCGCGAAGCTGATGATGGGGAAGTCTTCGGTCACCGGAAAGAGCTGGGCCATGGAGCTTCCGGCTCCGCTCTCGGAAGCCGCGAAGATCAGCGCCACCGCCGGGTGTCGCCGCAACAGTCGGAAAAGCTCGAATCCGGCATATCCGCTCACCCCATAGATCCCTGCGCGGATCATCGCTCCCCCTCCGGAGAAGACATGGGATCCCTGACCTCCGTTTGGCCGTTGGCCTTCCCTTCCTCCGCTCGGTTTCCCTCGTGGAGGCCAGCGGCCAGAGCCCGGCTGTGGAAACAAAAAGCCCCCCGGGCATCGGAGCCCGGGGGGCTTTGGCATTCGCTGCGAGACCGTTTGGCATTCGCTGCGAGACCGTCAGGCATCAACGGTCAATAGCCCACCTCCCCGCACCGGACCCGATGCCCGGCAGGACCTCTGGACGACGGATGCGTGGGAAGCGGTCAATGCCGTTGAACATCCTCACTCCAGCCCTCGCAAATTTGCAAAAATGATACTCTGCTTCCAGTGACTTGTCAAGAGGCATCAAGGAACCCGGGGAGAAGGTGGATGACGCAGGTTCTCAGAGTGGTTTTTGGGGGGTGGGTGGGGTCACCTTCGGCAGCCCTACCCACCCCCCAACTTTATGATGGGGACCAGCGGCGAAATCCATCAAAAGGGATGGGCCGAAACCTTTAGGAGCGTCGTTCATAGACCTCCGGGTTCACACAATAAGGAAGCCGCTCGCCCCGCAGACCGGCCAGGACGTTCCGGGCGGCCAGCTCCGCCATGCGGTTCCGGGTGGTGACGGTGGCGCTGCCGATGTGGGGGACCACGATGCAGTTCGGGAGTTGAAGAAGCGGATGGTCGGCGGGCAACGGCTCGGGGTCGGTGACATCGAGGGCAGCGGCGAAGATCCGCCCCTCCTTTAGAGCCTCGTAGAGCGCCTCCGTGTCCACAATCGGGCCACGGGCGGCGTTGATCAGGACGGCGGTGGCTTTCATTTTGGCGAAGGCGTCCCGGTTGATCAAACGATAGGTGGTGGGGTTTAGATCGGTGTGGATGGTGACGAAATCGCTTTCACGGAGAAGGGTATCCAGATCCACGAAAACCGCCCCCAGCTCCGATTCGGCGGCCTCGTTCCGGCGCACGTCGTAATACAAGATGCGCATATGAAAGCCTTTCGCCCGGCGGGCCACCGCCGTCCCGATCCGCCCCATGCCAATGATCCCGATGGTGGCCCCATAGACGTCCTGTCCCAGCAAAAGAAGCGGGCCCCAGGTGACCCAGCGCCCCTCGCGTACGTAGTCGATCGCCTCCCTAATCCGTCGGGCGGCGGTTAGCAGCAGGGTCCAGGTGAGATCGGCGGTGGCCTCCGTCAGGACCCCCGGTGTGTTCCCCACAGGGATCCCCCGTCGGGTGCATTCCGCCACATCGATGTTATCGAAGCCCACCGCCATGTTGCTGACGACTTTCAATCGAGGCGCCGTATCCAGCAACTCGGCGTTCACTTTCTCCGTTAGCAAGCAGAGCAATCCGTCCGCATCTGCTACCTCTCGCAATAAAATCTCCCGAGGAACCGGAAGATCACTGTCCCATAGCTTAAGATCTGCATGCTCGCGCAGGATCTCGAAGGCCCGTTCCGGGATCCGTCGGGTGATATAAACCCTGGGCTTCATCATGGGAGCCTCCGTTTTTCTGAGGACTCGTGCGGTTGGCCTTCATCACTCATCAGGCCGCGAGAAGAGATGAGGAAGGGAGTTTTGGCTCCAGGATGATCCATGGCGCTCTGCCCAGCAGGGCCCGGAATACGAGGATGATGGTATACGGTGCCCTCGTCTGGCAGCAAGGCCTATCACCGCCACGCCAGTTCCTAAAGATTTGGAAGCTCTTCAGGCTGGGAAGGCCACTAAAGGTCGCCTCCCCAGCCCAAGAAGGCTCCTCTTTAGAGGTGAGGGGAAAGGTAGGCCGAGAGCCTTATTCCCAGCACGAGCGGGAGCAGCGGGGCAAGCGGCGTCGTGGCTCATCTGACGGTCCTACTTCCTTTTATCCGTTATCCGACACCGCCGCTCTCCAGTGTGTCCACCGCCTGATCGACCAGCTCCACCAGCTCCTCCCATTCCTCCTCGGTCAAGTGAATGGAGACATTGCCTAGCTCGAGGTGGAAGAGGGACTGGCCATCATCCCCGGTGCTGCGCCAGAGGGTAAAGTGCTCGGTCTCTGCCAAGGTCTCCATCGTGAACTCATCTTCGGGATCATTCGGGAACATGGATTACTCCTTTCTTGAGGCTTGTTACCCATCGGCTTCACGCAACCCGCGCTCTGAGCGCCATTTACCACCGCTGGGGAAGAACCTCTATAGCACGGCGATCACGACGTGGAAGATCCTTCCTCCTTGCGCCAGGCAGCCAGATCCAGGGTGAGACGGGCGAAGAAACTGTTTGGCGGCAGTGCCCCGGTGCCATATTCCATTTCAACTACCCGGGCCTGTAGCCGCAGGTCTCGCGTCTCAACTTCGAGCATGGCGCCAGGAGTGGCCAGCACCAGATCCCCCTTCTGGCGCAGCCGCGCCTGGAGCCCGGTATCCCGGTAAGCGTATTCGCTGGCTAGCACTTTCGTGACTGTCTTGATATCGTTCTTGTCGAACAGCCAGACTTCGAAGGCGGTGACCTTTGCCGGATCTCCCACCCCGATGGTCTCCGAGATACCCACCCCATATTCCCCCAGGAACTCCCCGTTGGGCAGCTCGATGGCGAAGGAGAGATCGAAATGGTCATCTCCCAGTTTATAAGTCACCTGCCGCTGAGAAAGGGGTGGCTCCCAGGTTTCCGGATAGGCCTCCACAGGGACAGGGCGCTCTGGAGCCGTGGGGGCAGCCGAGGGTGCGGCTGGAGCGGTGACTGGAACGGGGCGTCGGGGAGCGGCCGTAGAGGCTGGACGTCGCAGGAACCAGAAGATGCCGATCCCCACCAGCGCCAGGCCAGCCAGCCCAATCAGGCAAGGGGCCGGAATACCACCTCCCTGGGCAGGCGCAGGAGGCGCAGAGGCCTGTTCCCAGGCTTGCGCCAGCCGCTCCATCGCGCCTCGACGGGCAGCATCGGTCTCCTGTTGAGCCAAGCGGCGGATCTCCCCGGCGGCATTCCGGGGATCCCATCGCTGACCCAGCCAGCGCACACTGTCCTCCGGGCGCAGGAACCCGGCTCGGACGGCGTCGGCCAGCAGGCGCAGGTAGTTCGCCCGGTAGTCGACCCGCAAATCCACCGGCGCGGCGTCCGTCCATTCCACTGGGGCGATATACCAGCCGTAAATCAGGCCGCCGACCAGCCCGATCAGGAAGGCCACCGCCCCAATCAGCAGGGCCTGACGGTAAGGTCTGAGCAGCATCCCGATGGCTTGCAGGAGCGTTTTCACGGCGGGCCTCCTTCTGGATTCTCGGGGGCATCAACCACCTGGTTGTGCGCGCGCATTTCACTCACCTGCCAATCCGCGTTGCGAATTCGATTCGTCGAGGGCAAATCGCTTCGCTGCCCACCTTCAATAAGAATAGGACTTACGCAGTTCGTTTCCCATGGGGGCTTTGGGGGCGGAGCGGGGCGCCGAAGGCG
>JAUQQB010000099.1 GCA_030550075.1 Chloroflexota bacterium
CCCATCATCGCCGTGGACATCCTCCCGGCAAAGCTTGACCTGGCCCGCCAGGCCGGAGCCACGCATGTCGTAAATGCCCGGGAAACAGATCCTGTTGAGGCGATCCGGGATCTCACCGGAGGCGGGGTCCACTACGCTTTTGAAAGCGTCGGCAGCGAACGGGTGCTGGTGCAGGCTTACCAGGCCACCCGACGGGGCGGCACGACCATCACCATCGGCCTGCCCCACCCCGAGCGCCTGTTCAGCGTGCCGGCGGTGAGCATCGTTGGAGAGGAGCGGACCATTAAGGGCTCCTATATGGGCTCTGCCGTTCCTCGTCGCGATCTCCCGCGTTTCCTGGCCCTTTATCAGGCCGGAATGCTGCCGGTGGATCTGCTCTTCAGTCGCGCGATCCGGCTGGAAGCGATCAATGAGGGCTTCGATGCCCTGGCCCGAGGGGAGGTGGTGCGTCAGGTAGTGCGGTTTGCATCATGAGAACCTGTGCTATGCTTCCGGTTGGAAAGGCCTCCCTTGAAGGCCTTCCCGGCCGGAAGCATCCCTGTCTGAGCGTTGGATATGGCCTGGGAGCGGATCCTCGGCATCGACGCAAGCCGGACCACGCTGGCCCATCCCACGGGGGTCGAACGCTACGCCCAGGCAGTGGTTCGGGCGCTCATCCCCATGGCGGGGGCGGAACGGGTACGGCTCCGATTGTATTTCCGGGATCCTCCTCCCCAGGGGCTTTTTCCGGATTCCCCATGGGTTGAGCATCGAGTTCTCCCCTTCCCCCGTTTGTGGACCCATCTTTGTCTCTCCTGGGAGATGGCCCATCATCCGCCAACGGCGCTCTTCGTTCCTGCGCATGTGATCCCGCTCTATCATCCGTCAAGCGCCGTCACCATCCATGATCTGGGCTACCGCTATTTCCCCCAGACCCACCCGCCCCTTCAACGGTTTTATCTGGAGCTCTCCACCCGCTGGAGTGCCGCTGTCGCCCGCGTGGTGTTCGCCGATTCGCAGGCGACGAGGGCGGATCTCATTCGTTTTTATCAGGTCCGCCCTGAGAAAATTGTGGTGGCCTATCCCGGGTACGATCCCCCGCCGATCCCCACGGATCCGGAGCCGATCCTTCGCCGTTTCGGGATTCAACAGCCGTATGTGATCTCTGTGGGAACCATCCATCCCCGGAAGAACTTCAGTCTCATCCTGCGGATCCTCGCCCGTCGGATGGCGGAGGGATGGGAAGGTCAGGTCGTGATCGTCGGCAAACCCGGATGGTCCGATCCGGTCTTTGAGCGCCTGCGTCGGGATCCGATGTGGGCGGGCCGCCTGATTCTGACGGGCTATGTGGACGACGAAAGCCGGGGCGCGTTGCTCAGCCGGGCAGAGGCTTTCCTGTTTCCATCGCTGTATGAAGGGTTCGGTTTTCCTATTCTGGAAGCTCAGGCATGCGGGGTACCGGTCCTTTGCACTCCAAACGGGAGTCTGCGAGAGGTGGCTGGGGAGGGTGCTCTCCTTCTTCCTCCTGATGACCCGAATCCGTGGGTGGAGGCCCTGGACCGGCTCGCCCGGGATCCGGGCTTTCGGGCCGCGTTGATCGCCCGGGGCCATGCGAACCGAAACCGGTTCTCCTGGGAGGCATGCGCACAGACGATCTGGGCATCGCTCCGCGAATTGTTGCGCCTTTAGGGAAGCAGGCTGCCTCTTCGTTCGGGGGATTTGCGGACGGATCCGCCGAAGGCGATGCCTTCCTCTCCCTCCCCTTAGCGTTTCTCTCCCATAACGATTCGGCCTTGCTCATACCACGCAATATGGATATGGGCGTTTCCCGCGGGCTTTCTGCTCCCCACGGCCTTCTGGGCCATGGGAAGGGGGGATAAGGGGGTCCTTCCACTTCTTGGCAGGAGCTCCGAACCGAATGGGGCCAGGCTGAATCGTTATTTCTCTCTCAATTCTGGACTTTTCGCCAGCGAGGTGGATGTGTTTTTAAAATTATCCTTAAAATTTATCCTCCACCCGAGGTTCGATAATCTGATCCTGGGAAACAACGCGGGAGGCGCCTATGTCCGGATGGAGGCAGCGATTACTGGTCCTGAGCCTCTTCGCGGTGGCTATGGCCTATGTGGAGAGCGCGGTGGTCGTATATCTGCGGCAGGTGTATGGGATCACCGACCTGCTGCGAGATACGCCGGTTCAGCCGGATTGGTTGACCCCTATTGAGCTGGGGCGGGAGATCGCGACCCTGGCGATGCTGTTCACGGCAGGATGGCTGGCCGGCTGCACCCCGGCCGCGCGCTGGGGCCTCTTCCTTTATGCGTGGGGCCTGTGGGATATCCTGTATTATGTCTGGCTTTGGGTGTTCATCGGATGGCCGGCTTCCCCGGGAGATTGGGATCTTCTTTTCCTCATCCCGTTGCCATGGTGGGGGCCGGTCTGGGCTCCGATGCTGGCGGCGGCGCTGATGATGGGGGTAGGCGTGCGGATGGCTCGCCGGAGCGAAGAAGGCTATTCCGTTCGGCTGGACGGGCTATCCGTCGGTGTAGGGGGGATCGGGGCGCTGATCGCGCTCTACACGGTGATGGCCCCCGCGCTGCATGCCCTCCCCGGGGGGCTGGAGGCGATCGGCCGGGCTCGCCCAGCGGAGTTCCTGTGGTGGCTTTACTTGCTGGGATGGGGGCTGGTCGCCTTCGCCGGCTGGCGGATCGCACAGGGCCGGTTCAAAGACCCTGCTCTATAATTAGGGTGGTTATTTTTGTGGTTGCGTATGCTATTCATCCTGTTTGGAGCGAAAACGAAGTTGATTCGAAAACCCTCTTCGGACCATGGGCCTTCGTTGCCCCCACGGCTTTATGGGGAGGATTATTTCCTCTCCGCCTGCGAGGGCTATGAGGAGTTCCTCCGCACGCAAGGGGAACACCTTTCCCGCAGGCTTCAGGCAGCCTTTGCGGTAGCCGAGGTGCGGCCTGGCATGCAAGTGCTGGATGTGGGCTGTGGGCGTGGAGAGATCGTTCGTCACTGCGCCCGATTGGGAGCTTATGCCATTGGAATTGATTACGCGGAAGCGGCGGTTCGGCTCTCGGCGGATCTCCTGCGGCGGGCAGGGGACTTGCAGACGCCGGCTGGCCTCGCTCAGGCGGATGCGAAATTCCTCCCCTTCGCCAGCTTGGTGTTCGACCGAGTACTGATGTTCGATGTGGTGGAGCATCTTTTCCCCTGGGAGCTTCGCCTTGCCCTGCGGGAGGCTTACCGGGTTTTGAAACCAGGCGGGATGCTGGTGATTCACACCGCCCCAAACCGATGGTATGACGCTTACGCTTACCCGCTGGTCCGATGGGTTCGCACTCTCCAGGGTCTGGGGCATCTGTATCCGCCGAACCCGCGCGCCCTGAATGTCCCAATCAATGAAGCGGTCCACGTAAACGAGCAGGGTCCGCTCGGCTTATGGTGGGCTTTGCGGCAAGCGGGATTCCGCCGGGTGAAAGTCTGGTTGGCCACCCCGCCGCAGAACCGACAGGAGAGCTGGATCTTTCGCGCCCTGCGTCACATCGCGTTTCGCTGGATCCCCTTCCGCTGGTTTTTTGAGCGGGAAGTATTCGCGGTAGCCGTTCGGCCGGGATAACCCACTCTCTGGCATCCTTAAGACGAGGAAGACCTTTGATGGGATCCCAGAGCTTCTGGCTCCTCACAGCCGGGCCCTATACGCCGAATCCACCCTTGGCGGGCGAGGAACGCGCGGACGTAGCCATCCTGGGGGCTGGCTTCACCGGGCTCTCCTCAGCGCTTCATCTGAAAGAAGCAGAGCCAGGGTTAAGGGTGGTGGTGCTGGAGCAGGCGTTTGTGGGCTATGGGGCCAGCGGGCGGAATGCGGGTTTCGCGATGACCCTTTTCGGTCTCACCCTCTCCCTGACCGCTCTGCGCTTCGGGCGCCAGGCCGCGGCGGAGGCTCATCACTATATGGAGCAGGCGGTGGATTATGTGGGGGAACTGGTGGCCCGTTACCGGATCGATTGCGACTACGAACGTCCAGGGTTCCTGCGGGTAGCCACTTCCCCCGCTTACGTCCGGCGGATCCGGGAGGAGATCGAGCTTGCCCATCGCCTCGGGTTGACAGGGATCGAGTGGCTGGATGCCGCAGCGGTTCGAGAGCAGATCAACTCTCCTCTATATCTGGGCGCATGGTGGGAGCCCCGCTGCGCCCTTCTCAATCCCGTGAAATACGTTCGCGGCTTGAAGCAGGCGGCGGAGGACCTGGGCACCCGCATCTATGAAGGAACCCCGGTTCTATCCATCGAGCGTCATTCGAATGGCTTTCACCTGCGCACCCCCCAGGGATTGGTGTGGGCGGAGAAAATCGTGTTCGCCACGAATGCCTATTCCCATCTGTTAGCCCCTCTCCGACGCAAACAGGTTCCGGCATTCACCCATATTGTGCTGACGGAGCCTCTGTCCACGGATCGACTGGAGCCGATTGGCTGGCGGAATCGGCAGGGGATCGAGGATGCCCGCAATCTGGTGCACTATTACCGTCTGACGTCGGACAATCGCTTGTTAATGGGCGGGGGCGATGTCGGCGTTCCCTTTGGGAGGCAGATGAACCTGGATGAAAACGAGCGGATCTTTCGAGAGCTGGAAACTTATATCCCGCATGTTTTCCCATCCTTGCGGGGGGTGCGGATCGAGCATCGATGGGGCGGGCCGGTCTCGGTGACCATCGACATGGCCCCGGCGATTGGCTTCCTTGGGGATCGACGCGCCGTTTACGCGTTGGGATGTATTGGCCATGGGGTCGCCTTGACCACCATGAACGGCCGGATTGTGCGGGACCTGATCCTGGAGCGCCGGACGGCTCTCACGGATCTTTTCTTTGTGAACCGACGGGTGATCCCCTGGCCCCCCGAGCCCATCCGGTTTGCCCTCGGCCATCTCATCCGGGGTTATATGCGGCTGGAAGATCGGATTCTGGACAGGGGAAGTTCCCGAGAGGCCACTCTGGATCGGTGAGGCGATATGGGGAAAGAGCCGCGCATCGAGGATCTCGAGCGAGCGCTGGCCCTCAAACGCCGGCAGATCCGTCTAAAACGCTGGATCCAGGAGGGACGTCTACCGGTGGAGTCGTCCGCCCCTGCGCCTGCATCGCCGGCCGCGGAGCCTCAACCGCTCCCTCCTGATCCGGTCTATCATTCCGAGGTGGAGTGGGAGGAGCGTCGACCCTGGATTCGAATCCGCTTCCCCCATCCTTCGTGGTCTGCTTGGCGGGATCGCTTACTGCTGGCCGTGGAGATCGCGGCGGTGGTGGGAGCCGTGGTGTTGCTCCTGTTCTCCTGGCAGACCATGCGTCGGCTGCAACCAGAGGCCGCGGCTGTCCAGGCCACTCCCTCGCCAACGCCTTTGATCCAGGCGGTGGTTCTACCGGGCGGACATCGCCCCCCGACAGCGCCGGGAGGGCCCGCTCCGAATCCCGATGAGATCCCGGAGCATCTGAGGGCGCTGGTGGCGTCGCTCCCCACGCCGGCACCGATCACTCCCAGCCCTCGCAGCCCTACCCGCATTGTGATCCCAGCAATCGGCGTGGATGCCCCCATCATCCAGGGTACGGATTGGGAGGCGCTGAAGAAAGGCGTGGGCCATCATCCAGGGACCCCCAACCCGGGTGAGCGGGGGAACATGGTGCTGGCGGCCCATAATGACATCTATGGGGAAATCTTTCGCGATCTGGAGAAGCTTCGACCGGGCAATGAGATCTGGGTTTACGCAGGAAGCCAGGCCTATCGCTACATTGTGGTTCAGAAACAAATTGTGCTTCCCACCCAGGTAGAGGTTATGGCACCAACCCATGACCCGGTGGTCACCCTGATCACCTGTTATCCCTACCTGGTGGACACCCATCGGCTGGTAGTGGTGGGCGAGCTTCGATAAGCATTTCGCAAGCTCGCTTCGCACCGCTTGTTTACAACAAAGCCATTTGGCGAGGTTCCCAACAATGCCTGGGCTGGATGTGGGAGTTGTGATCGTCAACTATAACACGCGGGAATTGCTGCGACGCTGTCTTCAGACGGTGCAGGCCAGTCAGGGGGTGACCGTTGAAATCTGTGTGGTCGACAACGCATCGACCGATGGCAGCCCGGATATGGTGGAGGATGAGTTCCCCAAGATTCGGGTGATTCGTAGTCCAGTGAACGGTGGCTACGCGTATGCCAATAACCTGGGACTGCGGTTCTTTGGATGGGGAGTTCCAAACGCGGAGCCTCGACCGCGTTACGCCCTGCTGCTCAACCCGGACACCGAGGTGCCGCCGGATGCCCTGGCCCGAATGGTGGCCTTCATGGATGCCCATCCGGAAGCAGGGGCGGCCGGCCCCAAGATCGTTCGGCCGGATGGTTCCCTGGATCTGGCCTGCCGCCGCAGCTTTCCCACCCCTGAGGTTGCCTTTTATCGGTTCTCCGGCTTAAGCCGGCTGTTCCCAAAGAGCCCGCGTTTCGCCCGATATAACTTGACCTTCCTGGATCCGGATCAGATCTACGAAGTCGATTCTGTAGTGGGCGCCTTTATGATGGTGCGCGGCGAGGCCATTATGCAGGTAGGGCTGCTGGACGAGTCGTTTTTTATGTATGGGGAAGATTTGGATTGGGCATATCGCATCAAGCGGGCGGGGTGGAAGATCTATTATTATCCCGAGGTGGTTATCCTTCATGTGAAGAGAGCATCCAGCCGGATGAGTCCACGAGCCCGATATGAATTCAATCGGGCCATGTGGATCTTTTATCGAAAACACTATCGGCCATCCACGCCAAGCTGGCTGGATTTCCTTGTGCGGGCCGGGCTGGTGTTAAAAGGTGGCTGGCGGCTGTGGATGGAGATGCGACAGGATTTAAAGAATACGAATCATTAGCTGCCCCATGAGCCCGGGTTCTGCCGCATAGGGCTGCGATTGCCCCATGGGGGGAAGGACCTTCCCTCCCTCCGCTGCGCAGTGGAGCGAGCGGGAGGGAGAATGCAAGGGAGGTTGAAGAATGAGCCGGAAGCGCGCTCGCTGGCTGTTAAACACGCTCTTGCTCTTCAGCGACCTGGGGTGGACCGCCCTTGCTTTTTACGCGGCTTACCGGGTCCGGGCTCAACTGCCCTGGCCTTATCCCCCCCAGAACATCGGGAGCTTCGAGAGGTATCTCCCGATGATGGGAGTTTTGCTGGGATGGACGGTGCTCATGTTTTTCTTCCATCGTCTATACCATCTGGGGCGGGCGACCTCTCGTCTGGATGAGATCTCCCGAGCTGCGGGTGCTTTCTCTCTGGCGATGATCTTCACCGTCGCTACGATCTCCCTGGTTTTCAAAGAGACCATCCTCGCTTTCGATTATCCGCGGGCGATGGTTCTCTACGCTTGGATCTTGGGCATCCTGCTGATCAGCATCGGGCGGATGGTTCTACGTATCCTGTGGGGAGCGTTGCGCGCTCGCGGTTGGGATCGCAGCCGTATGCTGATTGTGGGGACAGGAGAGGCTGCTGAAGCGGTGATCCGTCGCATCCAAGGTGCCCCATGGTTTGGCCATGAGGTGATTGGCGTTGTGGCCTTGCATAGTAATGGCATGACCCAGGTCGCAGGGATCCCTGTCATTGGAACCGCCGAGGATCTTCCGGATCTGGTCTACGCGCGGGATGTGGATGAAGTGCTGATCGCCGTCCCCGAAGCCCCGCATAGTGAAGTGTTACGCCTGATTTCCCTCTGCGAGCGAAGCAATCTGTCCATCAAAATTTACCCGGATATTTTCCAGCTCATTGCCACCCAACCTTCCCTGGACGATCTGGGCGGGTTGCCGTTGTTGACGGTGCGAGATGTGGCCCAGCGGGGTTGGAAGCTGGTGCTCAAGCGGGCGATGGATATTGTGGGGGCCAGCATCGGGCTGATCCTACTCTCGCCGCTGATGTTGCTAATTGCCATTCTGATCAAGCTGGATTCTCCAGGACCGGTTTTCTATGTTCAAGAGCGTATGGGGCTGGATGGGCGTCCCTTCCTGATGTTGAAGTTCCGATCCATGCGGGCCGATGCGGAGAAGGAGGGGCCGGGATGGACGCGTCCGGATGACCCGCGACGGACTCGGGTAGGGATAATCTTGCGGCGGCTTAATTTGGATGAGCTACCACAGCTGATCAATGTTTTGCTGGGGGATATGAGTTTGGTTGGCCCTCGCCCGGAGCGCACCGTCTATGTCGAGCAGTTCCGGCGGGTGATCCCTCGTTATATGGAACGCCATCGGGAGAAAGCGGGGATCACTGGCTGGGCTCAGATCAACGGGTTGCGGGGGGATACCTCCATCACTGAACGAACCAAGTATGACCTGTGGTATGTGGAGAACTGGTCCCTATGGCTGGATATCAAGATCCTCCTGCGCACGCTGGTTCAGACTCTGACTTTCCGTAGTCCGAATGCTTATTAGTATGGTTTTTAGGGGTGGGCGGGGTCGCCAAAGGCGGCCCCACCCACCCCCAAAAACATTCAATGTGCTCTTTGTTCTCCCTTGGTTGCCAACCAATAGTGCGAGTTCCCATTCATTTTCATTCAATGTGGGGGGTTTGGGAGCTGGGGCTGTCCTTTTCCACCTTGCCAGGAACCCGA
>JAUQQB010000100.1 GCA_030550075.1 Chloroflexota bacterium
GGGGCGCCGAAGGCGCCCCGCTCCGCCCCCAAAGCCCCCATGGGAAACGAACTGCGTAAGTCCTAGGTTAATAAGCTCGCGCGAAAACCGCCATTTCCGCGGCGGGCTCGCCACAGACAATGCATCGACCGTGGCCACCCGGCTGCTCCAGAGGGATGCAGCGGTTGGTCGCCGTGGTATCCGCTTTGATCTTCGCCTCGCACTCGGAGCTTCCACACCACCAAGCCCATGCGAACCCATCGGCGACAGCTTCCCGAAGTTGATCATAGGTCTCCGGGTAATGGGTATGGGCTTTGTGGAAAGCCAACGCCTGCTGATAGAGATCCGCCTGGATGGCGCTCAAGGCTTCTTGCACTGCGCTCAGAAGCCCTTCTATAGGAACAGTTCGCTTCCTCGGGGCGCCCGGCTGATCCCGACGGGCCAGCACCACCTGCCGTTCCGCCACATCTCGCGGGCCGATCTCCATCCGCAAAGGCACCCCGCGCAACTCCCACTCGTTGAACTTCCACCCCGGGGTGTATTCCTCTCGCGCATCCACTTCCACCCGGATCTCCGGCTCCAGCATCCGTCGGACCTGTTCGCAGACTTCCAGCACCCGGGAGCGCTCCTCCTCGCTCTTCCAGATCGGCACCACGATCACCTGGATCGGTGCCAGGCGAGGAGGCAGAATCAACCCCTGATCATCCCCATGCACCATGATCACTGCCCCTACCATTCGCGTGGAGAGGCCATGGGAGGTCGTCCAAGCGTATTGCATCTGGTTTTGAGTGTCCAGGAATCGGATCTCGAAAGCCTGTGAGAAATTTTGCCCCAGATTGTGAGAAGTGGCGGATTGCAGCGCCCGCCCATCACCCATCATCGCCTCAATGGTATAACTGCGCAGCGCGCCGGCGAACTTCTCCGACTCGCTTTTGCGACCCTGGATCACCGGGATGGCGGCATCCTCTACCGCGAAGTCCGTGTAAAGATCGAGCACCCGTAGAGCTTCCTCTTCCGCCTCCTCATAGGTGGCGAAGACAGAATGGGCCTCCTGCCAGAGAAACTCCAGCGTTCGCAGGAAGGGACGAGTCCGCTTCTCCCAACGCACCACATTGCACCACTGATTGATCCGCAGCGGCAGATCCCGATAGGACTGGATCCATTGGGCATACATATAGCCGATAATCGTCTCAGAGGTCGGGCGCACGACCAGCGGCTCCTCCAGCGTCTCCCCGCCTCCAACCGTCACCACCGCCAGCTCCGGGGAGAACCCGCTCACATGCTCCTTTTCCCTTTGAATGAACGAGTAGGGGATAAAGATCGGGAAATAAGCATTCCGATAGCCATGGGCTTTAAACCGCCGATCCACGGCTGCCTGGATGTTTTCCCAGATGGCATAACCGTAAGGTCGGAAAACGATGCATCCTCGGACGGGGGCATAATCGGCCAGCTCGGCTTCCCGGATGACATCCAGATACCACTGACTGTAATCTTCACGGCGCGACGTGATTCGGGCCATCGTCCGGCCTCCTGTCCCTCCTGTTCGCTTGTAAAAGCTATTGTAGCCGGGCCTGGGAGCCCTTTCAAGCGGATGTCGACTGATGGGGAATGAAAATCCGCAACGGCCTGTGAGGGGCCCACCTTCTTTATCGTTTAATGTTATACTTGCATTTTGAGGCATCCAACAGGTGAGGAATCGGTTATGGAAGGGGATCGCCTGCGTTATGAACAGGCGTTGAGACGTGGGCATGAGGCCCTATGGCAAAAGCGATGGGCGGCGGCGATCGCGGCTTATCGGGAAGCGCTGGAGGCCTTTCCGGATCAGCCGGAGGCCCTGACCGGATTGGGCCTAGCGTGCATGGAGGCCGGTCACTATGAGGAGGCCACCGCGGCCTTTCGGCAGCTGACAGTGCTTCGGCCAAGCGATCCCACGCCGGTGCTCCGTCTCGCGGAGGTGTATCAGCGCGCCGGCCGCGCCGCGGAGGCAGCCGCTCATTACCACGAAGCGGGCCGGTTCTTCGCGGAGCAGGCGGATCTTCGAAGGGCGGTTCAGGCGTGGGTTCAGGCGATCCGCCTGGAGCCAGGACGGATCGAGACCCTGGAAGCCCTGGCCCAGGCGTATCGACAGCTCCAGCAGCCGGAAGCAGCGATCCGGGTAGATCTCGCCCGGGCCCGTGCCTGGGTACAGCAGGGAGATCTCCAACAGGCCCTGGAAGCGGTCAACGCCGCCCTTGCCCTGGACCCGAAGCATCCTCAGGCGCTACAGGCACGAGACTGGCTGCGGACTCAGCTGGCTCGTCGAACCCGCACGGGCCCGCTGCCGGCGCTTCCTCCTCGAGGGGCGGAAGTCGAGGCCGAGCAAGCCCGGGCAGAAGCCTTCTGGATGTTGCCGCCGGAAGAAGCCAAAACCCCTATGGATCCAATCCAACGGGCGCTTTCGCAGGCCCTTCAGACGCTGGCTGATCTGGTGTTCTCCGAGGATCATGGAGCGCTCTCGGAAGAAGAGTGGTTTCGAGTCAACGCAGGATTGGGGCGGGCGGTAGATGCGCATTCCCGGGGCCAGTGGCGGGAGGCCCTGGCCCTTTATGAGCAGGTTCTGGCAGCCGGATTGCAGCATCCCGCTCTGATGTTTGCCGTAGGCGCCATCCTGACGGAATTAAAGCGTTGCGACGAGGCCGCCTTCCAGCTCCAGCAAGCGATGGCTTCCTCCGATTATCACCTGGCCGGCCTGCTCTTGCTGGCCCGCTGTGAAGAGCGCTATGGAACTCCGGAGCGGGCAGCCGAACGCTATCTGGAGGTCCTGGAGTATATTGATCAGGAATTGCTTCATAAAGGGCAGGGCGAGAGTTTGCGCAAACGATATCGCTTTCTGCGGAGCTGGATCCTGCGACATCCAGAGCAGCAGGCAGCTCTCCGCAAGGAGGCTCAGCAGATTCTGGAAAGCCCCACCTGGCTGGATCGCATGACCCTGATTCGGCAAGCGCTGGATCAGTGGACGGCAGAGACGCCGTTCCGGCTCACGCTGGCAGACGCGTTGATGTTCCCGGAGGGAGAACGTCTCCTGATTGAGCTGGGGCAGGCCTACACCTGGGCCCAGGAGGGTTTGTTCTATAGCGCATCGGAAGAGGCGATGCGGATCCTGGCGGAGATGCCCTTTGCGCCGCTGGCCCATCTGGCCCTGGGTCGTCTGCTTGCCTGGGGCCATCGCAGCGATGCGGCGGTGGGGAAATTCCGGGCCCTTGGCGAGCATTTTCTGTTTATGGAAGATCCCTACATGGCGCTGGCGGCCTTCGATCAAGCCATTCAGCTTGCTCCGCTCGATCTGTTAACTCTACATCAGTTGCTCCGGCTTTCTCAGGAGCTGGGGGATCCTTCTCGAACCATCCAGGCATTCATCGGCATGGCGGATGCGTATTTGCAGATGGCGGATCTAAAGCAGGCGGAGCAGATCTGTCAGGAGGGGTTGGATTGGGCTTCGCGACGGGGCCTCTCGGCCACGGCACTCCGGCCGTTCCTGCTCCGGCTGGTGGAAATCGCCGTTCAGCGACTGGATTGGGCTCGAACGGTGGAGTATTTGGAACGGCTTCGGACAATCGATCCTAAGAGTCTTGAGATCCGCTGGGGCCTGGCCGAGGCTTATGTACGCACCTACCAAATGGAGCCAGCACTACAGGAGGTGCGCGAGCTGCTGAATCAGGCGCGCGGGGCCGGCCAGCTGGCCGAGGCCGTCTTGAACCTTGAGGAACTCATCGCCCTCCTCCCGGAAGAGCCGAGGTTGCGGCAGCTGGCGGCTCAGGTTTACCTGGAGCTCGGCCAGACGGAACCCGCAATCACACATCTGGAGCGAATCGGCGAGCACTATCTTCAGCAGGGGCGCCTGAACGATGCCCGGGCGGTCTATCAATCGCTGATCCAGCTAAACCCGGACCGCGCCATGCATTATCAGGCGTTAATGGGTTAACCCCATTGGCGTGCAGGCCGCTTTCCTGGGAACCAATGGTGGGGGTGAGGTTTTCGGAAACTGGGCAGGACCGGCCGTTCCGTTAATGCCTATGGAGAGAACCATTTGGGGCTGGGCCAGGCACCTCGGGCACCTGTTCCCAAAGACCTGGGAAAATCAACTGGGCAACTCCTATCCCCAAGATCCAGTAAATGGGTGAGCTTTCGTGCGGGATTTGGTTTATCTTCTGGATCAGCTCAACTGGATTAGTCTGATTGATATCGGGCTGGTGGCTCTTCTCTTCTTCGGGATCCTATATTCCCTGAAAGGGACGCCAGCGGTCACCCTCGTCCGGGGGCTGTTCATTCTAATCCTGCTGGTGCTGATCTTGAGCGGGCCCTTGAGCTCCCTTCGAGCGATCCGCTGGCTTCTGGAACGGATCTTGCCGGCTCTCCTCCTGGCCATCCCGATCATTTTCCAACCCGAACTCCGGCGGGCCCTGGAGCGGTTGGGCCGTGTGGGGCTCTGGCTGCAACGTGATCCTCAGGAAGCCCGGGTCGATGAAGTCATCGAGGCCCTGGTGCAGGCCTGCCCGCGCCTGGCCGAGCGTCGCCATGGCGCCCTGATCGTCCTGGAACGCACCACCGGCCTTGAGAACTACATCGAAACCGGGATCCGGCTGGATGCCCGGGTGACCCCTGAGTTGTTGATGACGATCTTCGTGCCGAACACCATCTTGCATGATGGCGCAGTGATCATCCGGGATGGGCGGGTGGTGGCAGCGGGTTGCATTTTGCCGCTCACCACCGGATGGGTAGGGGATCCGCAGCTGGGTCTGCGCCATCGCGCCGCCATCGGGATCACGGAAGTGAGCGATGCGCTGGCCATTGTGATCTCGGAGGAGCGGGGGACGATCTCGGTGGCCTTGAACGGGCGGATGGTGCGCCGATTGGACGCGCGGCGCCTGGAGCTGGTGTTACGGAACTTTTACAGCCCCCCGCCGGAGATCGAGCGGACTCAGCGCTGGTTCCAGGAGTTGCGGGAGCTTGGGCGGCGGGCGTGGGTCCTCTTCTTTCCCCATCAGGGAAGTCGAGGGTAAGTGGAAGGCCATCGCCCCTAAACATCCCAGACTCAGCGAATCACAGATTTTTCCCCGAGGGCTTTATGGAGCGGGTGGGTCGCCTTCAGCGGCCTGCCCAATCCATAAATTTCCTGACCCGGTGAAGGCGATGACGGGAACCCGATGGATACGGGAGAATTTGAGTCTGGCCCTGCTGGCCTTTGGGTTGGCCTTCGCCCTCTGGGCCGCTGCGGTGTGGGAGGAGAACCCGCCGGTGGAGCGAACGCTCACGGATCTACCGCTGACATTCCATGGATTAAGCCCGGATCAGGTGATTTTCGAAACATCAGCGGAGCGAATCCGTCTTCGTCTCCGAGTGCCGCGCGCAATAGAAGGCAGTATCAGCGCTCAGGATGTAGAGACTTTTATTGATGTCCAGGGGCTTGAAGAAGGCGCTTATGAGCGACCTGTGCAGATCGAGATCCGACGGCGGGGTATCCAGATCTTGGCGGTGGACCCCCCGCGGGTTCGCTTCCGTCTGGAGCGTGTGGAGAGTCGGGAGGTTCCTGTCTCCATTCGGGTTCTGGGACAACCCGCCATCGGCTATCAGGTAGGGATTCCTCTTCCAGCGCTCCCGCAAGTGCGGGTGAGCGGCCCGCGCTCGCTGGTAGTAGTGGCGGCCATGGCCGTAGGGAGGATCCAGATCGATGGCGTACGGCAATCGGTGGAAACCCAGGTCCGGCTGGCCGCGGTCGATCCTCAAGGGGAGCTGATCCCGGAGTTGAAAGTCGAGCCTGAACAAATTACTGTCACCGTTCCGATAGAGGAACGTCTGGGCTTCCGCGAACTGCCGGTCCGGGTGGCACTTCAGGGACGCCCGGCCCGAGGTTATCAGCTCACGGAGATCTCGGTGAATCCACCGACGGTGACCCTCACCGGGGACCCCCGGCGCCTGGAGGAAATCGGAGGCTATATCTCGACGGAGGCCATTGACCTCTCGGAGGCGCGGGGGGAGCTGATCGCAGAGGTCCCGCTGGCCCTTCCAGCGGGAGTGGCCTTAGTGGGCAGCCCCACCGTTGTAGAGGTTCGCCTTCAGGTAGAACCAATCCTTAGCACCCAGGTCTTCCAGCAGGTTCCCATCGTGGTGGAAGGACTTCGGCCGGGGTTGATTGCCCGCCTCTCCCCTGAGACGGTGGATGTCATCCTCCGGGGGCCACTACCGTATGTGGAAAACCTCCGGCCGGATGAGTTG
Organism: Chloroflexota bacterium; assembly: GCA_030550075.1. GTDB lineage: Bacteria > Chloroflexota > Anaerolineae > Thermoflexales > Thermoflexaceae > Thermoflexus. The sequence goes on from JAUQQB010000100.1 coordinate 6,232, forward strand.
CATGTTTGGATCGATATAGGAAATCTGGAGCGAGGAACTTATACGCTCACGCCTACGGTCACCCTCAGCACCACCGTGGCCGATGTTTCGTGGACGCTGATCCCGCCGAATATTCAGGTGTCCCTCATGCCTGCGCCAACGCCCACCCGGTCCCGTTAGTGCTTCGCTCATCTCAGTAGACCTGTTGTGCGATTGACGACTGATTCATGAGGCTTCTGGAGAATTGTGCAGGGATGATTTATTACGCTCCCCTATCCAGACCTCGCTGAGCAGGGCACTACGGAAAATCCCATAGAGCCATTTGCAGTGTTCACATTGTAAAGGATATGACGTGTTGGAGGTTGTGGGAGATGACGAACCACCGGGTCACCCTCTTGGGGAAGCGATCCAACCTGGAAAAGGACAGGGGCTTGCGCCCATCACAGGCCAGCCTTTGCCGAACCGTGGGATTCCATCACTCCCCATGAGCCAGCGGGTCGGATTTCTGGTCCACCTGCGGGTGACGATCCGCTGGGAAAACGGGCACATAAGAGGCTCAAAAGTAGGGGCGAAAAATTTTTCGCCCCATAGGCATCATCGCTGTCCTCCTTGGCTAAGATGCCTCCATGAGATTTACCATGTGCTCACGACCCCAGGGTCCAGCTTCATGTACAATGTGAACACTACCCCGGTTTGAATCCCAATCATGACCTCAAGGAGGTCGAAATGGCCCGCTCCCGTCTCTTCCGCCTGCAAGGGCTTCAGGCCCCCGTGGAGATCCGGTTCGATGAATGGGGAATCCCCCACATTGAGGCACGCACGTTGACAGATCTATTCTTTGCCCAAGGATTTGTCCACGGATGGGATCGCGGCTGGCAGATGAGGTTCAACCGCCTGGTCGCTTTAGGGCGTTTGAGCGAAGCCTTTGGCCCCATGGGGCTAGAGATGGATCGCTTTGCCCGAGGGATCGGATGGGTAGAATATGCACGGGCCGGCCTGCAACGGTTGCCTGAGGACCAGCGGAGACTCCTCGAGGCCTATGCAACGGGGGTCACGATCGCCTTCCGGTGTGGCCCCACCAGGCTGGAGGACCGGCTGGTTCCGCTGCCTGATTTTCCGTGGACCCTTGAGCATAGTGCGGCCTGGGGGTTGGTGGTCGCCTGGTCGCTCTCCTGGAACTGGGACAGTGAGCTGTGTCGGGTAGCCATGGCTCGAGCGTTAGGGGAACGAGCGGCTGACCTGGAGCCGGAGGCGATCTTCGGTGAGACGGCCCTCTTCCCCGAAACGATGGGGGTCGAGCCGATGGCCGAGCGACTGTTACGAATGTATGAGGCGCTGGCTCGCTGGCTTGGCCCGCGCGAGGGGATCGGCAGTAACAACTGGGTGATAGCGGGCTCCCGGACGGCCACTGGATCTCCAATCCTCGCTAACGACCCGCATCTTCCTCTTTCGCTCCCCAGCCTCTGGTATGAACAACAATTAGTCTGTGAGCCGGAAGGGTTTGCGGTGGCCGGGGTAACCGTGCCCGGCCTGCCCGGGGTGGTGCTGGGGCACAACGAATGGATCGCCTGGGGGGCCACCGCGGTGATCGCTGACACCCAAGACTGGTTCGTCGAGCGGTTCGATCCGGAGGACCCGCTTCGCTATGAAACCCCGGAGGGATGGACCCGGGCGGAGATCCGCGAGGCGGAAATCCGGGTGAAGGGGGCCCGCCGGCCGGAGCGGTTCCGGATGCGGATCACCCGCCACGGCCCGGTGCTCACGGATGTGTTGCCCGAGTATGAGCCGGAAGGGATCCGCTGGCCCCACATTGGCCTGGCGCTGGCCTGGGCTGGAGCGCAGGCGGAGACGTGGTTCGAAGCGATTCTCCGGCTGAACCGGGCCCGCGATTGGGACTCCTTCCGGGAGGCGTTGCGTTACTGGCCAGGGCCTGTGCTCAACTTCGTCTACGCCGACCGGGATGGCCACATCGGCTACCAGATGGCCGGGCGGATCCCCATCCGCCGTCAGGGCTATGGCCTGACTCCGGTCCCTGGCTGGAGCGGGGAATACGATTGGATCGGGGAGATCCCCTTCGAAGAGCTTCCATCCTGCTTCGATCCACCGGAGGGGATCCTGGCAACGGCCAATCACCGGATCGTTGGGCCCCACTATCCGTATTTCATCAGCGCCGAGTGGATGCCGGACCACCGGGCGCGGCGGATTCTTCAGCGGCTGGAATCCACTCCCAACCTGACGGTGGGCGACTGCCTGACCGTCCAGGCGGATGTGGTTTCCCTGGCCGCGCAGGAATGGAAGACGTGGCTGGCGCAGGTGGAGCCGGCCGATGAGGAGGAGGCGTGGCTGCTGGCCCAGGTCAAAGCGTGGGAC
>JAUQQB010000101.1 GCA_030550075.1 Chloroflexota bacterium
CGGAGCAGTTGCGGGCGAGCATGCAGGCGGAGCGCCAGCGGATCCTGGAGGAAGCGCTGGCCGAGCGCCAGCGGATCGTCGCGGAGGCCGTCCGCCAGGCTGAACAGCAGCGCGCCCAGATCCTCTCGGAGGCGCGGGCCGAGGCCCAGCGCCTTCTTGAGATCGCCCGTGAGGAGGCGGAGCGGGAACGGGAGCGGGTCCTTGGCGAGCTGCGCACCCAGATCGCGGCCCTTGCCCTGGCCGCCGCCCATCGGGTCGTGAGCGACGCGCTCGATGAATCGCGTCACCGGCGTCTGATTCAGGAGTTCTTTACAGCAGTCCCTCCGAAGGTCCTGGAGGAGCTCCGCGGCCTGAAAGGGGATCGGGTGGAGGTGATCAGCGCGCTCCCCCTGCAGGAAGAAGAGAAACAAAATATCCGGAAGGAACTCTCCGACCGCCTGGAGCTCACGGGGGAAGTGACCTTCCGGGTGGATCCTACGATCCTGGGAGGGCTGGTTATCCGGGTTGGCGATCGTGTCGTAGACGGCAGTGTCCGAACCCGTATGGAGGGTCTGCGGGCGACCCTGATGGGATAAGCCAGCCGCCAATCAGCGGGGGCCTTCCGCAATTCAAAGGCCCCCGCTTTTTTGCTATCGGCTCCCTATTCTCGGCCCCTAAAGCTTCTCGCTCTTTGGGAAGTAGCCGTGCGGGCCGCCGAAGGCAGCCTGCACTTTGCAAAAATAGATTCCCTCCTCCATGCGCGGCTTTGCCACGCGAGGAGGGACAGGGGTGGGGAGATTTCCCACATCCCGCATCCCCTCACGCTGGCGGTAGCGAATGGTTCCGGTTGTTCTCTGGTGGCTATTGTGGTTCCTCATCGGCGCATCAGCCTGGCCCCTAACATTCACGATCTTTCGCTCCCTCCCCGATCACGGGCTGGCCCTGGCCCGTCCGCTGGGGCTTCTGTTGATAGGCTTCCTCTGGTGGTGGGGAGGGAGCCTGGAAGTTCTTCCGGCCTCACGGGGAGGAGCCATCGCCGCCTGGGGCCTGATCCTGGCCCTCGGGCTTTGGCTGGCCCGACGATCCGACGAATCCCCCTGGTGCTGGCTCCAGCGTCATCGGGGCCTCGCGCTGTTCTACGAGTCGTTGTTCGCCCTCGCCTTCCTCGGCTGGACCCTTTTCCGCGCCTATAACCCCGAGATCACTTACACCGAGAAGCCAATGGAGCTGGCTTTCCTGAACGCAGTCGTTCGGGCGGAACGGTTCCCCCCTCATGATCCTTGGTTGTCCGGTTTCGCGATTAGTTACTATCACTTCGGTTATATCCTCCTGGGCTTCCTCACCGAGCTCTCCGGCCTGCAGACCCGCTTCACGTTTAACCTCGGGGTTTCCTCTTGGTTTGCGCTCACGCTGCTGGCAGCCGCTGGCCTGGGGTGGAACCTCTGGGCCCTTTATCGCCCGGAGCGCCTTCGGGCAGCCTGGGCGATTGCGCTGCTTAGCGCGTTCTGGGTCAGCTTGGCCGGGAACGGCGAGGCGATCCTGGATCTGGCCCACGCGTGTGGCTGGATCCGGGATGCGGGCTTCTGGACCTGGCTGGATATCCCGGAGTTAAATGAACCGCCTTCCCCTCGACCCTGGCCTTCATGCTGGCCCCCCCAGGATCGCGTCTGGGCTTGGTGGCGGGCCTCCCGGGTAGTGCGGGATTATACGCCCGATGGCCAGCACCAGGAGGTCATTGATGAATTCCCCCAGTTCAGTTTTCTGCTGGGAGATTTGCATCCCCATGTGCTGGCGTTGCCCTTCACGTTGATAGCCATCGGGCTGGCCCTGGCTGCTTTTCAGGCCGCTCAAAAGTTCCATGGCCTTTCATCGCTCCGCGAAGGGCCAGCGCTCCTGCGGTTCCTTCAGAACCATGGTCCGCCTTTCTGGGCGCTGCCCATCGTCTTGGGGGGGCTGGCGTTCCTGAACACCTGGGATTTTCCCATTTACACCGGCCTCCTGCTGGCTGCATGGGGGCTGGGCGCATGGGTTGCGGGACGCCCTCGGGCTTCCTTCCAGTGGGAGATTCTCGGTCTCGGTGGAGGCGTTCTGGGGCTGGGGGTGTTTCTGTATCTGCCGTTCTATCTCGGGTTCCGCTCCCAGGCCGGGGGGTTCCTCCCGAATCTTTACAACGGCACCCGCCTGCCGCAGTTCCTGGTAATGTTCGGCTTTCAAGTCCTCGGCCTGATGCTCTGGCTACTGATGGAAGTCTCCCGCGACGGGGCAGTGGATCGAAAGCGCTGGGGAAGGCACGTGTTGCTGGGCGTGCTGGGTCTGGGGCTGATGCCGGTGGGGCTGCTCGTTGGGCTCTATGGGCTGGCGCGGGCGATCCAGCTCCCCCTGCCTGGGGCACCGGTTGAGCTGAAGGCGCTGGAGCCCTGGGTATATGGACGATTGCTGGATGGCGAGGTGTGGGTGAATGGGAGGCTGTTCCCCGCAAGCGGGCCATGGGTGCCGATGCTGCTGGCTGGAATCGGAATGGGCGCGGCCACACTCTGGGAGCGGAAAGCAAGTGTGAAGGCGTTTGTCAGCCTCCTGGTCCTCTTCGGCGCGGTGCTGGCCTGGGCAGTGGAGTTCGTTTTCCTGAAGGATTTCTTCGGCACCCGGATGAACACGGTCTTTAAGTTCTACTATCAGGCATGGGTGCTCTGGAGCCTTGCCCTGGCTTGGGGGATGGGCGCGCTGTGGGAGCGGGCCGCCCGCGCGCGTCCTCTTCTCATCGGGCTGTTCGGCAGCATGACGGCGGTGGCCGCCCTTTACCCGGCGCTAATGATCCCCATCAAGGCGGAATTCTTCGCCCGGCCGCCGACTTTAGATGGATACGCCTATCTGGAGCAGTGGGCTCCGGATGATCGGGCCGCGATCGAATGGCTGAACCAGTATATCCACGGCACGCCGGTGATCCTGGAGGCCCCCGGATGGCACGGGATCTCCTTCCAGCCGGAATTCGGGCGCTTCGCCGCCCATACCGGCCTGCCGACCGTTTTAGGATGGGCTGGCCACGAGCACCAGTGGCGGGGCTCTTACGAGGAGATGGGTCGTCGGGAGCCGGATCTCCACGTGCTTTGGGAATCCTCTGATCTGGAGGAGACCCGAGCGCTTCTGGAGAAGTATCAGATCCTCTATGTGATCGTCGGCCGCACGGAGCGGCAGGAGTTTCCGCCGGAAGCTCTGCGAAAATTCGAGCAGCTCATGGATCCAATCTTCCAGAGCGGGGAAACCGTGATCTACCGGAGGCGCGAATGAAGGGAGGGCTTGAGGGGCACCGACGGGAGGAGGCGTCAATCCTCGGCGGGCTCTTCACCCTGGCGCTTCTGCTTCGGGGATGGGATCTGGGACTCCGCCCGGCTGCGCCGATGGAGGCGGCCCAGGCCTGGGCCGCCTGGCGGGGCGAGGCGTTGCCCGTGGGAGGAAGCCCGCTGCTGGCTGGATGGAACGCCACAGTCTTTACGATCTTTGGACCGGATGAAGGCTGGATGCGTTCCGGGGCGGCGCTGGCAGGTGCCCTGACCGTGGTGGCTTTATGGTGGATCCTGCGCCCGATGAGCCTGGCGGGTGCCATCGGAGCGGCCGGGCTGTGGGCCATTTCCCCCACCGCGCTAATGGCCTCCCGCTTTCTGGATGGCGGGATCGTGGCCGCAGCGGCGCTGGCGGCGGCGCTGGCCCTATGGCGGATCCCTCATCCGCGGCGCTGGGTGGGGCTTGCCATCGCTCTGGGGATTGGGGCGGCGGCCGGCCCGGCCTTCTGGACCGGATGCCTGATGCTGCTTCCACTTCTGGGGCTGGATCCGCCGGAGGCTGCTTTCCCCCGCTGGAAGACCCTGGGGCTCTTCGGGCTGACGGCGCTGCTGATGGGCACCTGGGGGGGATGGCGGGGAAGCGGGGCGCAAGAGACGGTGGAAAGTCTCTCCGCGTGGCTGGCAGGCTTTGCGCCAGAGGGCCTTCCCATGTGGTGGGCGGTGATGCCAGCTTTCCTCCGCGGAGAGCTTCTGATCTTGGCGCTGGGCCTGGCCGGGGGGGTCCGGGCCTTTCGTCGTGAGGATCGTTTCGGAACCGCGCTGATGATAGCGGCGGGAATAGGGACCGGCTTGCAGCTCCTCCGGTTCAACGTCCCGTTTACCGAACATGCCGTAACGCTGGTTCCATGGGTCGCACTGGCCGGTTTCACCGCGCAATGGGTTTGGGAAGCAGCGGAGTCCGTCTGGCGGTTGCAGCGCACAGCGGTTCTTGGGGCGGCTGGGATCGGAGGGATCGGGCTGGGAACGATTGCAGCGTTTATGAATCTCCAGGGTGGGATGGAGGAAGCACGGTGGCTGGTCCTTATCGGCGTGCTGGGGCTTCTGGGGTTCGGGATCTGGATTTTCGGAGGCCTATTCGAGGCGGAGAGGGGGAAGGGGCTTATGGCTCGCGAAGAAGCGGGCGGGAAGATGATTTCAACGCTTCGAAACCCCGCGGCGCTGGGACTCATCGGGGTAATCGTCGTGGCGCTGGGTCTGGTTCAGGCGGCCGGGGCAGCCGCTCTCACGCGGCAAGCGGATCCGGTTCCCGGATGGTCCTTCCCGGAAATGGCCGCTCCGTTGGTGCGAACAATGGTGGAAACGCTGCGGAAGGAAGCGCTGCGCCCGCGCGAGTGGCCGGGGGAGCTTTCTGTAGTTGTGGTGACTGAGGAGGAAGAGGAGGAAGCATTCTGGCGCTGGACGCTTCGGGCATTCCAGGTGATCCTTCGCCGCCGTCCGCCAGCTCCGGAGATTGGGGAGGTATGGCTCACTCCGGAGGATATGTCGGTTCCGCTGGAGCCGGAGCAATGGGTCGGGCATTCATTTCCAGCCGTTGTGGATCAAAGGGGAGCGGAGCCCCTCGAACGTCGGATTGTGTTATGGGTTCGGATACCGTGAAAAGCCATCGCCGCGTGGGAATCGTGTTATAATCCGCTTCCGGTTCCGGATCATCTGTGGAGCGCAAAGAGGATGGAGGGGATATCGGTGGCTTCTTCGCCATCCCGATGGCGAGCGCTGTGGGCGGATCTTTCCCCGCTGGAGCGCTGGGCTTATCCAGTGCTGTTCGCCGCCGCGGCGTTCACCCGCCTGTGGCGCTTGGGCGATCGGGTGATGAGCCACGATGAGAGCCTGCACGTCTATTACGCCTGGCAGCTATTTCAGGGCAATGGCTTCCAGCACACCCCTCTCATGCATGGCCCCCTGAAGTTCCACCTGGATGCCCTGGCCTATCTCCTGTTTGGCGCCGATGATTTCTCTGGCCGGCTCCCCGTGGCCCTGGCGGGGATCGCTCTGGTGATGCTCCCGTTCTTCATGCGCCGCTGGCTGGGGCGGTGGGGGAGCCTTCTGGCCTCCCTCTTCTTTCTGATCTCCCCCATGATCCTGTATCACAGCCGGTATATCCGGGATGAGGGCCTGATGGCCCTGTGGGCGGTCCTTACGGTCTGGATGATTTTTGCTTATCTGGAGACCCGAGAGGTCCGCTGGCTGTATGGCTTGGCGGCAGTGATCGCGCTGTTCTACACCACGATGGAGGCCGCGTTTATTTACCTCGCCATCTTCGGGCTTCTGCTCTTCCTGGCCTGGAGCGTGACGGTCTTGCAGGACCCTCGATGCTCCCGGGAAGACCGATTATGGCTGGGGTTGGGGACATTCTTCCTCCTCCTCGGCGGTGGGGCTGCGGTGTTCGGGCTGGAATCTGGACGAGATGCGATCCCGGGAGCTTTCGTCTGTCGGCCGGAGAATATCCCGGCGTATGGTCGGTGGATGGCCCTGGCCGGGGGGCTGGTCGCTCTGGTCGGAATCGGCATCCTGGCCTGGGTGCTGGCCGGGCGATGGGGACGCGCTCGATTACGGGAGCAGCCCGCCTTTGACCTGATGATGGTCATTGGCGGGCTCAGCCTGTGGATGCTCCCGGCGGCGGGCCTGGTCTGGCTGAACCCGGTCTCTCTCCTGCTAGTCAATCAGCCGTTTGCCTCCATGTCCTTGTTTGAAAGCGGGGCCTTCAGCGGCGTCACCGGGGAGATGGTCCGGGTCCTGTTGCTGTTCTTGGTTTTCGGGGCCCTGAGCACTGGTCTGGGGATGGCCTGGGACACGAGCCGCTGGCCGGTCATCCTCGGGATCTTCTTCGGGATCTCGCTTCCCCTGTTCACGACGTTCTTCACGAACGGCGTGGGCATTGCCACCGGCTACCTCGGCTCCCTGGGCTACTGGCTGGCCCAGCAATGCGTGCAACGGGGGAGCCAGCCGCTTTTCTATTATTTTGTGATCGCCCCGATGTATGAATTCAAGCCAATGCTGCTCTCCCTCCTGGCTCTGGGGTATTACCTGGGGCGATGGGTCGCGGACGCCCCGATCCCGGACCGCCTGGGGTGGGCGTTCCGGGGCTTCCTGAGCGCCTGGGTGGTTCTGTCGTGGGTGGCTTACACGCTGGCCGGGGAGAAGATGCCCTGGCTGACGGTCCATCTGACGGTGCCGATGATCCTCCTCTCGGCGGTTTTCCTTCAGGATACCCTGGGCACCTTGGATTGGCAGCGATGGTGGCAGGGTGGGGGCGCGATCGCAAGCCTGCTGGTTTTCCCCTTTGGAGCCGCCCTCCTGGGCCTGTTCGCGGCCTGGCCTCAGGCCCGCCTCTCGCTCCAGACCGCAACCCTGGAATCGCTGGTGGCGGCCAATCAGGTGATTGCCGCCGTGCTGGGCATGGGGATCATCCTGGGGGTCTGGGTTTACCTTCGCCCCCGCATCGGCATCTCCGGCCTCCTGCAATCCTTCGCGCTGGCCGTCCTGGCCGCCCTGGCGTTCACGACCCTGCGCGTGGCCTGGCGGTTCAGTTTCATCTACTATGACTTGGCTCTCGAGCATGGCGTTTACGCCCATGGCGGGCCGGGGGTGAAGATTGCCATGCAACAAATCGAGGAGGTCGCCCGGGCTATCGGTCGGGATCAGGTGATGGTGGCCTACGATAACGACAGCTCATGGCCGTTTTCCTGGTATCTCCGCGACTGGCGGCAACGCTACTTTGGGGAAGACCCCCGCCGCGAGGATCTGGAGTCGACGATCGTCATCGTGGGCAGCGCCAACTGGTATAAGGTAGAAAATGCCCTTCGGAACACCCACGAGGCCTATCTCTATCACCTGATCTGGTGGCCGATGGAGGACTACCGGGAGCTCACCTGGGAACGCCTGTGGCGCTGGCTGATTGATCCCGAGCGTCGGGCGGCGTTGTGGGAGATCTTCTGGAACCGTGATTATACACGCTACGACCGGATCACCGGGAAACACCATCGAGTCGACACCTGGCCCCTGGCACACGATTTCAAGCTCTTCATTCGTAAGGACATCGCGGCAAAGGCCTGGCCGTTGCGCCCACAGCAGGCCATGGCCCCGGTGGAAACAGACCCTTATGCCAAAATCCATCGGGTGATCACCGCGACGCTGGTCATCGGGGGGATAGGAGTCGAGCCCGGTCGCTTCAACACGCCTCACGATGTGGCTATTGGGCCGGATGGAATGATCTACATCACGGACGGCGGGAACCACCGGGTCCAGGCCTTTACCCCGGATGGACGCTTCCTCCGCGCCTGGGGGTCGTTCTGCGCTTTATACGATAGCGGGCAACCCGGATGCGTGGATCCGGATGGGGCGGGGCCCATGCCGTTGGGGGCCGGACAGTTCAACGAGCCGTGGGGCATCGCCGTGGCGCCGGACGGCTCTGTATATGTCGCAGATCTCTGGAACCATCGCATCCAGCAGTTCACCCCTGACGGCCAGTTCCTCCGGGCCTGGGGAGGATTCGCTCAAACTGCTCAGGATCCACGAGAAAATCCCGGCTTCTTCTTCGGCCCCCGCGATCTGGTCGTCGCCGAGGATCGCCTCTACGTCACAGATACTGGAAACAAGCGAATCCAGGTATTCACGCTAGATGGTCAATTCCTGAAGGCATGGGGCGGACCCGGAATGCTTCCGGGCCAGCTGGATGAGCCGGTCGGCATCGCTATCCTCCCGGACGGCCATCTGGTGATTGCGGATACATGGAACAAACGAATGCAGATCTTCATGCCTGAAGGAGCATCCGTCCGCTCCTGGGACATCGCAGGGTGGCTGGATCAGTCGGTTACGAACAAGCCGCATGTGGCGGTGGATTCGCGGGGGCGGATCTTCGCAACGGATCCCACAGGCTTCCGTGTCCTGGTGTTCAACGAGCAGGGCGATCCACTGTTGAGCTTCGGACAGTTCGGCGAAGACGCCACTTCCTTTGGGCTGCCGCAGGGGGTTGACGTGGGGCCGGATGGGAAGGTTTGGGTGGTGGATGCCGGGGGACATCGAGTGATGGCGTTCCGAGTTCCGTAACCGCTCTGTTGCCAACTGAGGACTTTCAGGGGGTGGGTCAAACTCCGCATCCTCACGGGCACCGCCAGGATCGCAACAGAGCATTCCACAACTATATTTGGAGGCTGAAGATGGCCCTGCTCCGTAACTATTCAGCCGTTCTACCGCAGTGTCTATACGGATCTAGGCGGTTTCCTCCTGGGGGCTTTTGGGGCCGAGCCGCG
>JAUQQB010000102.1 GCA_030550075.1 Chloroflexota bacterium
GCCGCGCGCCTTCGGCGCGCGGCTCGGCCCCAAAAGCCCCCAGGAGGAAACCGCCTAGATCCGTATAGACACTGCGGTAGAACGGCTGAATAGTTACGCTCCCAATTGCGTAAGTCCTGCTTTAGATATGGGTAAGCTCTTCCCAGTCCAGTTATGCCAGCTCCGGCTGGATCAGCCCGTAATTACCGTCCCGCCGGCGATAGATCAGGTTAATACTGGCCGTCTCCGGATTGTAGAAAATAAAGAAATCGTGGCCCAGGAGCTCCATCTGCTCGATCGCCTCTTCGGGCGTCATCGCGGTGACTTCGAACCGCTTGATCTTCACGATACGCCCAGCGGGACTGCTAACCTCTCCGGCGGAGACGGACTCCGTCGCTTCGGCGCGACTCCGTCCTTCCCGTCGCCCCTTAAAGCGCTCGATTCGCCGCTCCATCTTGTCTACCACCAGATCGATTGCCGCCAATAAATCCGCGTGGCGTTCCTCGGCGCGCAGGAGGATGCCCGGGGTCATCCGGATTGTGAGTTGAGCAATCTGACGCTGATCTCGACTTCGGGTGTTCTCTTGGGCGAGCTCCAACTCTGCTTGAGAGATGGTGGGTAGAAAGCGCTCCAGACGCATGATTCGCTTTCGGGCATAAGCCTCAACCTGATCTGTGATCTCGATATTTCGCCCTCGGATGATCAGCTCCATTGCCATTCTCCTCCTATTCTGTTGCAAACGCTTGCTGTGAATTCCATAGAGACTCTTGATTGCAGGTTCCTGTCGAAGGGCCTTTGGGGCCCCTTCCCCCTCCCTCCCTCTCCCAAGGCCTTTTAGACCTTAGGAAGGGGAGAAAAGCTCCCTCCCCCAATCACCCGGGCCAGCGTGAATCCCCAGACCGATGTCGCTCCGGCTTGATAAAGGGCTGCCGCGCATGCTTCGAGCGTAGCACCGCTGGTGCAGACATCATCCACGACCACTACTCGTTTTCCCTGCACCCATCGGGGATCTGCTAGAAAAGCTCCTCGGACGTTCTCCCGACGGACGTTCTGAGCCAATCCCACCTGAGATGGGGTCGCCCGAACACGACGCAATGCCTGAGGATGCATGGGAAGCGTCAGACCCTCTGCCAGGGCCTGGGCCAGCATAGCGGCTTGATTATATCCCCGCTGTCGCGCTCTGGAGGTCGGAACCGGGATCAGAAGGTCGGCTTCCATAGTGAAGCGAGCCCACCCTTCCAACATCCACATGGCCATAGTTTGGGCGAGGCGATACCGCCCATGGAATTTCAAGCGGTGCAACGCCTGCCGAATTGGACCGGAATAAATGTAGCAGGATCGCACGCCATCCAGATGCAAAGGATCCGCTTCACAGCGTGGACAGCGTTCCCCTCTTGACCATGGTATACCGCACAGAGAACAGACGGGGGGCAACAACAGGCTTGCCGCCGCGGCGCAGGACGGGCACCAGGACCACCCAGGACGTCCGCAACCGGCACAACGAGAGGGGAACAGGAGATCCAGCACCTCTTCAGTCAGGCGAGCAATCCATTGAGGAAAGCGAAACAGGGACAAGGGATCCCAGCCTATCGAATATATGCATATAAGATAACATGCTCAAGCATGCCATTTCAGATACACAAAAAGGAGAAGCTCTTAAGGGAGAAATGCGCCGCCGAACTGCTTAATTACGATCAAAAGAGCTGGTCCCAGAAGGACGACGAAGATAGACGGGAAGATTAAGAAGACCAGCGGGAAGAGCATCTTGATCGGAGCCTGTCGGGCCAGCTCCTCTGCCCGCTGTCGACGGCGCAGACGCATCTGGTCTGCCTGGATGTGGAGCACCTTGGCGATGCTCACCCCCAGCTGTTCAGCCTGGATGATCGCGGCTACAAAGGTGGTCATCTCAGGTAGATCCACCCGGGCGGCCATATCCCGCAGCGCGTCCTTCCGGGAGCGCCCAAGGGCGATCTCCTGGAGCACCCGCGCGAAGGCCTTTCCCAGCTCGTTGCTCCATCGCTCCGCAACCCGTTGCATGGCGGCGTCGAACCCCAAGCCAGCTTCCACACAGATCACCAGCAAGTCCAGGGCGTCCGGGAGCGTCTTCAGGATCTCCTTCTTGCGCCGTGCGATCTGCTGGCTGAGCCATAGCATCGGATAATAGAACCCAATCCCTCCGAGGAGCAGGCTCAATGCCCATCGCTGGACCATTGGGGCGCGCAATAGCAGCGCATGGGCGAGGCCGAAGAGGCCGATGCCAGCGATAATCTGTAGGACAAAGAACTCCGATGCACCCAGACGAACGGGGTTGCCAGCCAGTTCCAATCGGCGGCGGATGGTTTCAATGATCGACTGAGGGGTAAAGCGGTTAATGAACTCGGCGATCTGGCGGAGGATGGGGATGATCACCCGTTGGGTGAAAGGGATCGAGAGCTCAATCTCCTCCAGGGTGACCGGCACATCCCGGGCAGCGAACTCCGCCAAACGGGCCTGAAGCACCTCCTCCTCCCGCGGGGCACCCAGGCCGATCACCAAGGCCAGGGCAATCACGCCCAGGGCCAGAACCCCCAGGATTAGGATTAGACTCGGCATCCCCTCATACCTCGATCCGGATAATCCGCTGGATCACAAAGTAGCCAATCAGCATCATCACGGCTGTGCAGGCAATCATGAAATAGCCCACGATTCCACTGTTGAAGAAATTCAACATATAGTCGCGATTGATCCCGAACAGGATCAGGCCCAACCCGATGGGCAGGATCAACAGCACGTAGCCGCTAATCATCTGCTGGGCTGTCAGCACCCGGATCTCCCCCTTGATCCGGACCCTCTCGCGGATCGTGAAGCTGATGGTGTCCAGGATCTCCGCCAGGTTCCCACCCACCTCGCGCTGGATCAGGATAGCGGTGACCAGCATTTCCAAGTCATCGCTATGCACCCGACGCAGCATGTTGTTCAACGCATGATCCAGGGAAAGGCCCAGCTGCTGCTCCTTCACCACCCGATCGAACTCGGTGGAGATCGGAGGGGGCAACTCGCGGGCGACCGCTTCCATGGCCTGAAGGATGCTGTAGCCAGCGCGCAGCCCGTTCACCATCAGGTTGATGGCGTCGCCAAGCTGGGCATTGAGGGCCTGTAGGCGGCGCCGTTGCCGCCAAGCCACATAAAGGCGCGGTGCAAAGAAGCCAAAGATCAGACCCAGGGTGGCCAGCGGCAACAGGCCAAAGATCTGCTGGGCAACGAAGAGTCCGAATCCGGCACTTAGGATCTGCAGGGTTAGGAACTCGCCTGGAGTCAGTTTAAGATCAGCTCGCGCCAGTTGGATCCGAAGATCCTCTGCAAATCCACGCCCAGCAATGGCCCGGTCGACCGCGGCTCCCAAAGGAGAGGGTCGCGGACCACTGGGCCGGGATGGCGCTCGATCCGTTGGGGTTCGAGGGGCCGCATAACGTTCCAGTCGCTCGGCGACTTCTTCCTCTTCGCCACCGAAGATGTAGAACAGCAGAAGAATAAGGATCAGAATGCCTCCCCCAACCAGCACATAGGTCTGCCAAGCCATGGCTTCCCCTTCATTTTTTCATAGCACTTCGGGAATTTGTATGGCGCGGCGCAAGCGATAGGGTATGGTAGGGTAGGACAACTGCGAGCAGTTGTCCTACCCGTTCACCTTCGTCCAGCGCCGAAGATCACAGGGGGTAGCCGGATGCCGGCCACCTCCAGGCGATCCATGAAGCGTGGGCGGATCCCGGTCGGCACAAGACGGCCAACGATCTTGCCGCCTTCCATCCCGTGCTGTTCGAACTTGAACAGCTCCGTGGTGGTGATCACTTCTCCCTCCAGCCCCTGGATCTCCGTAAGCGAGACGATCTTGCGAGAGCCATCGCGCATCCGGGCAGTCTGGACAATGAGGTCGATGGCCATCGCGATCTGCTCCCGGATCGCCCGATGGGGTAGATCCGTTCCAGCCATCAGCACCATATTTTCCAGACGGGCCAGGGCATCCCGCGGGCTGTTGGCGTGGATGGTCGTCATGGATCCCTCATGGCCGGTGTTCATGGCCTGGAGCATGTCGAAGGCCTCGCCGCCGCGGCACTCGCCAACGATGATCCGATCGGGGCGCATCCGCAGAGAGTTGATCACCAAGTCTCGCATCGTGATCTCGCCCTTCCCTTCGATGTTCGGCGGGCGGGTCTCCAGGGTTATCACATGTTCCTGGCGCAGCTGTAGCTCTGCCGCATTCTCAATGGTGATGATGCGCTCCCCTTCCGGGATGAAGCCAGAGAGGATATTGAGCAGCGTTGTCTTTCCGGAGCCAGTCCCGCCGGAGACCACGACATTGATCTTTGCCTGGACGCAAGCCTTGAGGAACTCCATCACCTCGGGCGTGGCCGAGCCCAGACGGATCAGATCATCCACCGTAAGCGGGGTGCGGTAGAACTTCCGGATCGTTACCACCGGGCCGATGAGGGAAATGGGCGGAATTACGACGTTCACACGTGAGCCGTCGGGCAATCGGGCATCCACATACGGCATGCTCTCATCCACCCGCCGGCCCAGGGGGGCAACGATGCGCTCGATGATGCGCATTAGGTGCTCTTCATCCTCAAAGACTACATTTGTTCGTTCGATCCTCCCGTTGCGCTCAATGTAAACCTTCTTCGGACCGTTGACCATAATTTCGGTGATGGTGTCATCGTTCAGCAATGGCTCCAGGGGACCGAAGCCCAGGATCTCAGCGACAATTTGTTCGAAGAGCCGTTGCCGCTCCAGGCGGCTAAGGACAATGCGGTCTTCCATCAGGACGGCATCGAACTTCTCCTCGATCATTGCCCGCAGCTCATCCGTGCGTGAGAAATCGAGGGTGGGCTCCAGTTCTGATAGAAGCTTCGCCTGGATGCGGTTTTTGAGGTCCACATAAGCATCTCGCATCCCCCCTGTCGTGGGAAACGGGCGACGGGGAGGCGCGGATGTGGGCTCCGAGGCCGGTGTGGCGCGCGCAGGCTCCGGGTTCGGAGAAGGCAAGGGAGAGGGCTGGTTGCTCTGAATTCGCCTCAGGAGAGACATCTTTCCACCTCCTTCACAGGTTCCAACTCTGCCCTTAGGATTCTGGGGTTGGACGGACCGCCGCCGGTGGCCCAGTTCCAGAACCTTCTTTCCCACGGCTCAAAGGGCCGTGAGGGGACTCTTTCCAGCCCTCAACGGCTGCCTCGCTTTCGGACCTCCTCAACCTCCTGGGGGGCGAACAACGCCTCCTCGACTCGCCCGGCCAGCTGGAGGATCGCCTGAGCGATTGGCTTGGACCGCTGGGCGACCAATGGGCTCCCTTTATTGATGGAGTTCAATACGGTGACCTCATCCCATGGAATCTGAGCGCCCACTGGATGCTTGAGGGCCTGCTCGACCATCTCGGCCGTGATGCCGAAGCGACGATCCATCTTATTCAGGATCATCAATGTCTTCTGCGGCGGGTAGTTGAGCTGGGTGATCACATCAAAGAACAGGCGAGCGTTCTTGATCGTCGGCACATCAGGGGTGACCACCAGCACGATTTGCTCGGCCTCGTCTAGGATCAACAGCGTAGTATCCGTGGGTTGGGTCGTAGTGTCGATCACCACGATATCGAAGAGGGTCCGCGCCATATTCAGGATGCGCTTCATCGCATCAGCCGTCACATACTCCGCCAGCTCTGGCCGGGGCGGGGCCAGGAGCACTTTCAACCCGGAGGCATGAGAGACCAGGGAGAGGGTGAATGCCTCCGGATCCATCTCGCCCATCAGAGCCAGGTCCGCGATATTCCGAGGTCCCTGTAAATTGAGGAACACCCCCACATCCCCAAAGGGCAGGGAAGCATCGATCAGGACCACGCGGCGCCCCGGCTTTTGCAGAGCCACAGCCAGGTTCACCGCGATCAAGGTGGTTCCCACCCCTCCCTTCGGGCTGTAAACGGCTACCACTTTCCCCTGGGCTCCACGCCCCACCCCTGGCCCCAGCGACCCTGGCGGGGGCAGGACCGGCGGCGGCCGGCGCATCCGATACACCCGGCGAACGGTGGCCACCAGCTCATCCGCCGAGAAGGGTTTGGGGAGGAAATCCCGGGCCCCGGCCAGCATCGCCCGCCGCAGATAGTCCGCATCGCTCTGGACGGACATCATCACCACCTGAGTGAGGGGCGCGACCTCCATGATTTGCTCTACAGCCGAGATCCCACTCATCCTCGGGAGGTTGATATCGAGCAGGACCACATCCGGTTGAAGGTCCCGGACCAGTCGGATCCCCTCCTCGGCAGTAGCTGCGGCGCCCACCACCTCAATGTCGTGCTCAAACATCAGAAGCTTCTTGAGGTTCTCCCGGGTTTCCGGGACATCGTCGATGATTAGAACCCGAATCCGTTGATCTGCCATGCCTCCTCCACCGGATTATTAAAATAAGCGAAAATCTTTTCCTTTTAACGAATCTTTGTTGCTTCATGGACTCTCAAACAAGCTCTTAAAAGCTAAACCGGGGGCCTTTAGCCTTGCTTTCAAAAACCAACCTGAGATTCACGCCAAAGGTTGCTATCGGCACGGCTCCCGGGCGAATTGATCCGGGCAACCCGGTCCGAGGTCAGGGACCAGATCGAAGTTATTGGCTGGCGGGATGGAGATGCCCAGGCGTTCCACCAGGGCTTCCAGGGTGACCGGGTTCGTCTGCACAATCTGGTTGTCCGTGGGATTCCGCAGTGCAAAATCCACCACCGCGCCGGATTCACGAAGCCATTGCAACACCAATGCGTCCTGCTGGTTCACCAACAGGACAATAAATTGCTGGCGCGGCCGCAGGGTGGGTGTCGGCGTGGGCCCCGGGGCGGGGGTGGCCACAGGGGTCGGTTGGGGCCGCTGAGGGGCCTCAAAGGAGCCCACGGCCAGCACTTCCACATTCTGCAATACCAGCTGGCTAACCCGATGGACCACCCGCTGGTTGGGATCCATCAGGGCGGCCTGGGCGGCTGCCGGTGGCTCCACGCCCAGCGCGATCAGCCGACGGGCCAGCTCTTCATCCAACGGCCGGTGGAAGATCTCGCCATCCGCCAGCGCCTTGGTTTGAACAAAGGAGAAGGTCACCAACACATCCACCTTGTCACCGGGGGCCAGGTTGAACGCCACGGCCGCCGCTTCATCCACCGGGAAAGCAAAGGCCACTTTGCCCGGCGGGATGAAGAGTGCCGCCTCAGAACCCCGACGGGCTGCCTCCGCAGGCACCGTGGCCAGATCCTCCGGCACGATAGGTTTCTGACGTGGGATATCGACCCGAGCGACTTTTCCAACAACCTGCTTGGTATCTGTAAACGCCCCTTCCGGAAGGACCTCCACAGGCCACCCTCGGGTTGTGACATCAGATTCAGTGATGATAGCCCCGCGGGGAATGCTCTGCGCCGCAATCACAATGGATTGCAAAAAAGGCGGCGTGGGCGTCGCGGTCGGCGCAGAGGGTGCGATCATACGAGGGATGATCAGCAGGGCTGCAACCATGAGAACCAGGATCAGGACGACCAGCAACAACAACGTTCGATTTCTGCGTCGGCGCATCAATCGGCCTCCAAATCCAGTTTAAACTCAACAAAGGTGTGCCTCGCAGGATGGCTTCCTTAGCTTGGTGGTCTCAGAGATTACTTCCCTACCTCCCCTGCGGGCTTTCCAGCAGTGGGAGGAATTTTTGAGGAAGTCAGGCGGGCCACCTTTGGTGGCTTGCCTAGCTCCAGAAGCCCATCAGAAGGCAGGTAGTGTGTTCAGTCATAGTTCAAACTAATTATATAATATTCCCTGTTTATTGGATAGGCCTTTAGTCCCATTCAGGAAAGCAACCCGGAAGAGCGCCTCAATGGGTTTCCCGGGGGACCTCTTGGACGCTTCCGTGGATCGCCGGCTCAGCGCTGACGTCGCCTGCGGGCGATCAGAAAGGCCAGCAATGCCAGACTTCCTGCGGCAGCGGGCCCCAGCAGACCCCATCCAGTCTCCGGCAGACGCCCAGCCGCGCCCAGCGGAGGATTGCCCCCGCCGGATTCAGGAGTCGACGTTGGCGGTGGCGGTGGAGGGGGAGGGGGAGGGGGAGGCGGGGGTGCCCCGCTTCCCGGCGTCGCCGTCGGCATGAAAAAAACCGTTGGAGTAGGGGAGGACGGTTCGGGGGGCAGTGGCGAGGGCGTTGGCGTCTCGGTAGGCGTCTCCACCGGCGTTGGCGTGAGTGTAAAGGTCACGGTGGGTGTAGGGGAAGTCTCCGGCGTTGCTGTAAGCGTCGGCGTCCCCGTTGGCGTCTCCACCGGTGTCGGCGTAGGGGTGAAGGTCGCGGTGGGTGTGGGTAGCGGTGTGGGCGTAGGACCGGGCGTGGGGAATTGAGCGCCGGCCCGTTGCGGAAGGCTCAACAGGATATAAAAGACAAGCACCCCACTGATACTGCGCCGGATCGTTCTTCGCACCTTTGCCCCAGCCTCGGCAAGGATACGGTCCATGGGCATTCCAGGTTAATTGGGTATAGGAGTTACGCAATTCGAGGCTCGCGAGAAGAGGTTGAATGGCCCCACCCCCCTTATCCCCCCTC